>JBKDZQ010000229.1:0-3421 GCA_047971325.1 Parahaliea sp. | reverse complement strand
GCCGAGTTACCCCAGGACTGTGCCTGCGAAGCCGTCCCCCTGGACGTGGCGCTCGGCGAAGGCAGGGCCCGCCTGTCACCCCTGCGCGCGGAGCTGGCCCACGTGGCCCTGAGCGGCACCGGCAGCGCGCAACTGGACAACCTGGATTTCAGCGCTGACTTCGAGGCCCAACTGGATCCCAGCCTGAGCGAAGTCGACCCGGCCTGTCGCGTCAACGAGCGCTACACCGCCATCGGCTGGCCGGTGGCCTGCAAGGGCAACCTGGGCGCCGATCCCGGCCAATGGTGCAGCGTGGACAGCGGCAAGATCGTCAAGACACTCGCTGCCAACGAAGCCAGGCGCAAGGTGGAGGAAAAGGCCGGGGAGCTGTTCACCAAGCTCCTGAACAAAAAGGACAAGTGAGCAGGACAGCGAAAGGCGGCAGGCACCGCGCCCGCAGGCGCGGCCGCTTCCGATAGCAGTACGCAGTATCAGTACAGACCGAGCGCGACAATCTCGATGCGCGCCGCGGCTCCGTACAGCAAGGAGGCATCGACGCCGACCGTGTCCGGCGGCATGATGGCCGGCCAGGCATTGGCGTCGAACAGGCTCTGGATCAGGCCGCGGACCTGGGCCAGGGTGTCCGCCAGCCCGGCGTCGCCAGCGGCATCCATCTGGCCGACCATATCCTGCGCTACGTTTGTGAAGCCATAGGCGTCCTGGTATTCGTGGGCGTTGACCACCTTGGCCTCGACCACCCCGATACCGTATTCATCCGCCGCGGTGCGCACCAGGTTGACAGCCACCTGCAAGCGAGCCGCCGGTGGCAGTTTGGCGGTGTGGGATTCCGCCTGACCGATACCTGCCAGCACCGCCTCGTAGGCGGCTTCCACGCTGGCGCGTTCGCTGTCGTCACCCTCCACCGCGGCCGCCAGGGCCTCTAGCTGGCGAGCGAAACCAGCGGCCTTGCGGGTGTCGAAGGCCGGCTGCAGATTGGCGTAGAGTTCGCTTTTCGGGTGCTTCATATGGGTGCGGGCATGCTCGATATGGCCCTGGCGGTACAGTTCCAGACCCACCAGCAGGTGGCCCCGCATCAGGCCCAGCTGGGTCAGGTAGGCGACATCGTTGGTAGCCGGATCCTGGGCGACGGCGCCTTCCCCCTCGCCCTCCCCTTCGCTGCCAGCGGCGGCCACTGCCTGGCCGGCATCGACGGCGGAGGCCGCCAGCAACAAGCGTTCATCCTCGGCCGCCTGACTCACCGCGGAGCCACCGACCAGTGCCGCCAGGCTCAGGCTGGACCACAATTTCGTGCGTTTGTGCATGTTCCCGGTTTCCTTGTGTCATCATGGCATCCGGCCTCAGCGCCGGAGGACCCGCCAGCATGCGGGCGCAGGGCCAGACGTTATACCAAAACCGGAGCTTTTTGTAAATGATTCTTATTATTCGGTGCAGCGGCGACGCCGGGGCAGGCCGGTGCTGACCTGCATCAGTGAGCTGCTGGACGCCCCGACCCTGGCGGCGGTGCGCGACCAGCTCGGCGGGGACGCCAGTTTCGTCTCCGGCCAGGCCACCGCCGCCGGACGGGCCCGGGCGGTCAAGCACAACCTGCAGGGCGTCGTCGCCGACAGTGCGGTGCGCGGGGTCACCCGCCTGCTGGAAAAGGCCATTCTGGAACACCCCGTATTTCGCGCGGCGGCGCGGCCGCGGCAACTGGCGCGCCTGCTGCTCAGCCGCTATGACAGCGGCATGGGCTACGGCAGCCACATCGACGCCCCAGCCATCGACGGCGTGCGCACCGACGTATCCTTCACCCTGTTCCTGTCGGACCCGGCGGACTACGAGGGCGGAGAGCTGGTGATCGAATCCGGTGCCGGCGAGCAGGACATCAAGCTGCCGGCGGGAGCCCTGGTCTGCTATCCCTCCACCTTCCTGCACCGGGTCAACCCGGTGTCCCGGGGCAGCCGGCTGGTGGCTGTGGGCTGGGTGCAGAGCGAGGTGCGCTCCGCCGAACAACGCGCCCTGCTGCTGGCCCTGGACAGCGCCCTGGCCCGGCTGCGGCAGCGCCCCGACGCCCCCCGGGCGCTGGACGAGATCGCCAACGTGCGCGCCAACCTGCTGCGCAGGTGGATGGACAGCTAAGATCCGGGCGACTTATTCCGCCACCAGGCCTGTTTCTTCCCGCTGCCCAGCCTCCAGGGCCTTGCGCTGTGCCCCCGGCTCTGGGCGCCCCCATGCGCAGTGCTTTGCCAATGAACTCCCTCGTCCGGCACTACCGCACTTTGGCAATAGCGCTAGGAATTACCGAACACGCCCTCCCGGTCGGTGGCCCAGCGCACCGCATCGGCATACAGGAAGTTGGCCCTGTCGATATCCAGCCCGCACTGCTGGCAGAGGGATTGCGCCTGTATCCAGTGGGCATCCTCAAAGGCCCTGGCCAGCTTCAGGTATTCAGCCAGACGCCCCTGTTCCGAGACCAGGGCATCGGCGATCGGCTGGCTCAGGGGCAGTTTCTTCAGCAGCTCCGGCAAAGAGGCGTCCAGCAGGCCGTCCAGCAACGACAGCATGCCGGTCAGGAAGGCACCGGCCTCGCTGCTGGACTGGCCGGGCTCCCGCGACAGGTGTTCGCAGAAACGCGCCCGTATCAGGGAGATCATGGTCAGGGCGGCGGGCTTGCTGTCGGCAAACTGGGCGGTGAACAGTAGCGACACGAAACGCCGCAGTTCCTGCAGGCCCAGCACCACGATCGCCTGCTTGATGTTGACAATGTCGTTGCGACGCCGGAAGAAGGGCGACTGGGCATAACGCAGCAGCTTGAAGGAGAGGTTCACATCCATCTCGAACACGCTGGTAATGGCCTCGATATCCGGGTCGTCCCCCGACAGCTCGGTCATCAACCTGGCCACGGTCATCTGCGAGGGATCCAGGGTGGTACTGCGCAGTACCTCCGGCTTGCTGAAAAAGTAACCCTGGAAATAACTGAAACCCATCTCCGCCGCCTGGTGGAATTCGGCGTGGGTTTCCACCTTTTCCGCCAGCAGCGCTATCCCGGGATAGGGCGCGGCCGCGGCGCGGATGGCCGCGACCTGTTCCGGGGAGCTGTCGCGCAGGTCGACCTTGATGATGTCCACGTAAGGGAAAAAACGCAGCCAGGCCTTGGAATGCACATAGTCATCCAGGGCGATGCGGTAACCGTTGTCCTTGAGTTCCCGGCACACCTCCAGCAGCTGCCGCGTGGGCGGCACGGATTCGAGGATCTCCACCACCAGCTGTTCACTGGGCAGCAGCAGGGGATAGCGCTGCAGCAGGGTCTCTTCGGTAAAGTTGATATAGGCCAGCTTGCCCCGGGTCAGGGTGTCCAGACCCAGGTTGAACTGCAGTCCCTCGATGATCTTGGTGGTGGCAAGGTCCTCGCCCACATCGGGACACACATTCTCCAGGCTTT
>JBKDZQ010000228.1:0-1642 GCA_047971325.1 Parahaliea sp. | reverse complement strand
GAACTGTCGCGGGAGTACGCGGAGCTGGAGGAAGTGGTGCAGTGCTTTGGCGCCTACCGTCGGGTGCGCTCCGACCTGGAGGAGGCCCGCGCCATGCTGGCCGAGAGCGACCCGGAGCTGGTCGCCATGGCGCAGGAGGAGATCGCCGATGGCGGCGAGCACCTGGAGGAACTGGAGCACGAGCTGCAGACCCTGCTGTTGCCGCGCGACCCGCGGGATTCCCACAACGTCTACCTGGAGATTCGCGCCGGCACAGGCGGTGACGAGGCCGCCATCTTCTCCGGCGACCTGTTCCGCATGTACTCCCGCTACGCAGAACACATGAGCTGGCGGATGGAGGTGCTGTCCGAGCGTGGCGGGGAGCACGGCGGCTACAAGGAGATCATCACCCGGGTGGAGGGTCGCGATGTCTACGCCCACCTGAAGTTCGAGTCCGGCGCGCACCGGGTGCAGCGGGTGCCCGAGACCGAGTCCCAAGGTCGCATTCACACCTCCGCCTGCACCGTGGCCATCATGGCCGAGGTGGAAGCGGTGGATGAGGTGGAAATCAACAAGGCCGACCTGCGCATTGATACCTACCGCGCCTCCGGGGCCGGCGGCCAGCACGTCAACAAGACCGACTCCGCGGTGCGCATCACCCACCTGCCAAGTGGCATCGTGGTGGAGTGCCAGGACGAGCGCTCCCAGCACAAGAACCGTGCCCGGGCCATGTCGCTGCTGCAGTCGAAACTGCTGTCCAGCGCCCAGGACAAGCAGGCCGCCGAGCAGGCACAGGAACGCCGAATCCTGGTTGGTAGCGGCGACCGCTCCGACCGTATCCGCACCTACAACTTTCCCCAGGGGCGGGTTACCGACCACCGCATCAACCTGACCCTGTACAAACTCGACGAGGTGATGGCCGGCGATCTGGAGGCGGTGATCACCCCCCTGCGCCAGGAGTACCAGGCCGACCAGCTGGCCGCCCTGGCGGAGCAGTAGGGCACGGGCGGCACCGTGAGCACGGTCCGGCAATTGCTGGCGCAGGCCGCGGGTATCGAGTCCGACGACCCCCGTCGCGACGCGGAAGTGCTATTGTGCCACTGCCTGGGCTGCTCGCGCACCGCCCTCTACACCTGGCCGGAAAAGGCCGTGGACGCGGGTCCGGTGGCGCAGTTTCACCAGTTGCTGGCGCGCCGCGCCGCCGGTGAACCGGTGGCCCACCTCACAGGCGGCCGGGAATTCTGGCGCCAGTCCCTGCAGGTGAGTGCCGACACCCTGATTCCCCGTCCCGATACCGAGACTCTGGTGGAGTGGGCCCTGGAGCTGCCGCTGGCCGCCCAGGCCCGGGTGCTCGACCTCGGCACGGGTACTGGCGCCATCGCCATCGCCCTGGCGGTGGAGCGCCCCCAGTGGCGGGTGAGCGCCACCGATGTCAGCGCGGCGGCGCTGGTGGTGGCCCGGCGCAACGCCGGGCACTGCTGTCCCGGCCGTCTGCGCCTGCACCGCGGCGACTGGTTCGCCGCGGTGGCCGGCGAGCGCTTCGAACTGGTGGTGAGCAACCCCCCCTATCTCGCCGCTGGCGACCCGCACCTGCAGCGCGGCGACCTGCGCTTTGAACCGCGCGCCGCCCTGGTGGCCGGCGAGGACGGGCTGGCCGCGCTCC
>JBKDZQ010000227.1:0-3037 GCA_047971325.1 Parahaliea sp. | reverse complement strand
CTGGGCGGTGACCAGCATGGGAGCGGTGGTAGTGGGGATGAACGCCTGGTGGGTGGCGGCGGAACTGCAGTACGCACTGGAAGATTCGGCGCCCCGGGTGATGATCTGCGATCGTGAGCGGCTGGCGTGTTTCGAGCAGATTCGCGGGCATTTTCCCGAGCTGATCGTGGCGGTGGTGCGGATGCGGGATCCGGTGCCCGCCTGGACTATCGACTGGATGGAGGTCGTCAATACCCCCGGCACCCTGCCTGCGGTGACCATCGACCCCGAGGACGACGCCTGCATTTTCTACACCTCCGGCACCACCGGTCGGCCCAAGGGAGCCCGCCTGACCCACCGGGGCTGCGTCAACAATATTCTCAACGTGATCTTTGCCACCATGGTGCAGGCCCGTGCCGCGGCGCTGGTGCAGCAAGGGGCAACGGGTGAGGAGGATGGTGCGGTAGAACCACCGGTCTCGCTGCTGGCCACGCCGCTGTTTCACGTCACCGGCAACAACTGCATTGCCCATGTGACCACTGTCGCCGGTGGCCGCCTCATCCACATGTACAAGTGGGACCCGGCGGAGGCGCTGGCGCTGATCGAGCGGGAACAGGTGACGGTGTTCAATGCGGTGCCGATGATGTCCCGTGAAATACTCATGCACCCGGATTTCGGGAAGCGCGACACCTCCTCGCTGAAAACCCTGGGCGGTGGTGGCGCGGCGTTGCAGCCGGACCTGGTGAAGAAAATCGACGAAGGGACTGCCGGCGCCAGCCCCAATACCGGCTATGGCATGACCGAAACCTGTGGGATTATCAGCGCAGTATCCTCGATCTTCTTCAGCGGCCGACCGGAGAGTGTGGGGCCGGCCATGCCCACCTTCGAGGCCCGCTGTGTCGACCCCGAGGGCAATACCCTGCCCACGGGACAAATCGGCGAGCTGTGGGTGCGCGGAGCCCCGGTGATCAAGGGTTACCTGAACCGTCCCGAGGCCACCGCCGAATCCATCACCGACGGCTGGCTGCACACCGGGGATATTGCCTGGATCGACGACGATGGCTTTATCTACCTGGTGGATCGGGCCAAGGACATGGTGCTGCGCGGTGGTGAGAACATCTATTGCGCGGAGGTGGAAAACGCACTGTTTTCCTATCCCCCGGTGGCCGAGTGCGTGGCCTTTGCGGTGCCGGACGAGCGTCTCGGGGAAGAAGTCGGGGCGGCCGTATACCTCGCGGCGGGGGCGGACCCGGACCCGGATGCCCTGCGCGCCCACTGCGCGGGAGTACTGGCTCCCTTCAAGGTGCCGCGCTACATCTGGTTCATGAATGAGCCCCTGCCGCGCAACGCCAATGGCAAATTCCTGAAACGGGAGCTGCGCGAAGCGCTCAGGGTGGCCGACGCCCGCTGAGCGTGTGGCCCCGGGGCGGTGGGCGGGCCGAGGCCGGTCGGGCGACTACAGCATTACACCCATGTCCCAGGGACAGAATTCCTCCTCGCCATAGCCCATTGCCTCGCTCCGGGAGCGCTCACCGGAGGCCACGGCGATGATGCGCTCGAAGATCTTCCTCCCGACCTCCTCGACCGACTCGGTACCATCCAAAATGGTGCCGGCGTTGATGTCCATATCGTCGGGCATGCGCTGGTACAAAGAGCTGCTCCCCGCCAGCTTGATGGAGGGCGCCGGCTTGCAGCCAAAGGCGGAGCCACGGTCGGTGGTGAACACCATGACATTGGCGCCGCCGGCAACCTGGGCGGTGGCGCCCACCGGGTCGAAGGCCGGGGCGTCCATGAACACCAGGCCCTGGCCCGCCGCCACCGGTTCGGCGTACTGGTAGACCGCATTGAGGTTGGTGGTGCCACCCTTGGCGATGGAGCCAAGGGATTTCTCGATAATGGTGGTCAGCCCGCCGGCCTTGTTGCCCGGGGAGGGATTGTTGTTGATGACCATGTTGTTCTTGGCGGAAAAGTCCTCCCACCACTTGATGCGCTCCACCAGCTTTCGACCCACGGCCTCGCTGCTGGCGCGGGCCGTCAGCAGGTGCTCTGCGCCGTAGCATTCGGTGGTCTCCGAGAGGATGGCGGTGCCGCCCTGGCGCACCAGCAGGTCGACGGCGTGGCCCAGCGCCGGGTTGCAGCTGATGCCCGATACGCCCGATGAGCCCCCGCACTGCAGGGCCAGCTTGATTTCGCTCAGCGGGATTGGTTCGCGCTGCACCGCATTGACTTCCGGCAGCAGGGCATCAATGCGCTCGATAATCTTGTCGACGGTTTTCTGGGTGCCACCCTCTGACTGGATCGAGAAGGCGTCACCGGGAGCGCCGTCCAGCACATCCCCCAGGTTGGCGATTTCGCAGCCCAGTCCCACCACCACCACGCGGGCAATATTGGGGTGACGGACGTAGCCCGCCAGCGCGCGCTTGAGCGAGTGAATACCGTCCAGGGGGTGATCGAGACCACAGCCGCTCTTGTGGGTCAGTGCCAGTACGCCGTCGACGTTGGGGTAGTCGCCGAGGGCCCTGCGGTAGTGATCGCCCACCATTTTGGCCGCTGTCGCCGAGCAGTTGACGCTGGCGATGACCGCGATGTAGTTGCGGGTGGCAATGCGGGCGTCGGCCCGGCGGATGCCGAGAAAAGTGCGCTGCTCGGGGTCCCGGGGGGTGGGTTTGGCGTCGCGGCAGAAGGCGTAGTCCAGCTCCACTGCACCCATTTCCAGATTGTGGGTGTGCACATGGGAGCCGGGCGCGATGTCCTGGGTGGCATAGCCGATCACCTGGTTGTAACGGTGCACCGGCGCACCGCGGGCCACGGCGCGGCGCGCCACCTTGTGGCCGCTCGGGATGTCATTGCAGACGGTGGTGCCGTCCGGCAGTTGGTCGCCGGCGGCGACATCTCTCAGGGCGATAAGCACATCGTCATTGGCGTGGAGTTCGGTAATGGCACTGATCATGACAAGTCACTCAGGTCTGTTATGTTCGAGTGCCGCAACAGTATTCGATAATGCTCCCCCCGGTCAGTCGTGTCGCTGACATTCTGGCGCCGTCCCGGTGCCGGCGGC
>JBKDZQ010000226.1:0-8726 GCA_047971325.1 Parahaliea sp. | reverse complement strand
AATTTTGAATGATAATCAAAGAGATTCTCAGCTTTTTACGGCACTGATTTCCAGTCCGCTTCCCTGCCTGTGCCGGACAAAGAAAACCCCGCGCGGCGCGGGGCCGGGCGGGGTCCTCGGGAAGGGGTAGAGTCAGCTGACGGCGTAGAACAGCTCCTGTTCGGCGCCGGGCAGGGTGTCCAGGGATTCGCGGACGATTTCGCGTGCCAGAATGCCGCATTTACCGCACTGGCTGGCCACGCCCAGACTGTTGCGTACCTCGCGGATGCTGCTGGCACCGTCCTGCACCGCCGCGCGGATCTGGGTGTCAGTAATGCCTTTGCAAATGCAGACGTACATCGCCGGATGCCACCTGTTGTCCTGTGATGCTGTTCAAACTAATGCTAGTGAGAATGATTGTCAACAGTACTTTTTATAAATAAAAATACCGCTCCCGCATCCGTGCTCCCTTGAAATGGTCCCGCCCGCCCTCAGTGTGTACACTGCAGCGCGCGACTCCCCGGGGCCTTGCCGGGGGGTCGTTTCTTTTTTATATGTCACAGCCAATTGATGGAGATAGGACAATGGGTGTATTAGTCGGTAAACCCGCACCGGACTTCAATGTAGCCGCCGTACTGGGTACCGGTGAGATCGTGGATTCCTACCAGCGGTCCGAGCAGATGGCCGGCAAATACGGTCTGGTATTCTTCTATCCGCTGGACTTTACCTTTGTTTGTCCTTCCGAGCTGATTGCGCTCGACCACCGCATGGACAAGTTCCGCGAGCTGGGTGTGGAAGTGGTGGCGGTGTCCATCGATTCCCAGTTCACGCACAACGCCTGGCGCAACACGCCGGTGGACAAGGGTGGCATCGGTGCTGTGTCCTACACCATGGCCGCCGACGTGAGCCACGATATCGCCCGCGCCTTCGATGTGGAAAGTGCCGGTGGCGTGGCCTTCCGTGGCGCCTTCCTGATCGACAAGGCGGGCACCGTGCGCGCCCAGCTGGTCAACGACCTGCCCCTGGGTCGCAATATCGACGAGCTGCTGCGTCTGGTCGAGGCCCTGCAGTTCCACGAGGAGCACGGCGAAGTGTGTCCCGCTGGCTGGAACAAGGGTGACAAGGGCATGAATGCCTCGCCGGACGGCGTGGCGGCCTATCTGTCAGAGAATGCCGGCAAGCTGTAAACCCGGTTTGCACTGGCTGTAGAAAACGCGGGCAGTGCCCGCTTTTTTTTCGCCGTTCAGGAGCGCAGAAGCAGGGCCAGGCTGGAATCAGCCGCTCTTGTCCTGATACTGTCAGGCTGGAATCAGCCTGACGGGCAAGGACTGCAAGCCGCGCAGGAAAAAGGTCGGGTGGTATTTGAGGTCGTCCTTGTTACAGGTCAGCTCGAACCCGCGATAACGCCTGAGCAGCTCCTCGAAGGTGGAAATGGTCTCCTGCCTTGCCAGGTTCTTGCCGGGGCAGTTGTGGGCGCCAAAGCCAAAAGCAACGTGGCTGCGGGCCTCCACGCCGTCCCGCGCCAGGTCGACCTCTTCGGGCTTGCTGAACTGCCGTTCGTCGCGGTTCCCGGAGCCATAGCGCAGGATGAGCTGCGCGCCCTTGGGCAGGGTGATGCCGCCCAGCTCGGTTTCCTGGGTGACAATGCGCGAGTTGGACTGCACCGGGCATTCCAGCCGCAGGGCCTCCTCGACAAAGGCGGGAATCAGCGCTGGATCGGCGCGCAGTTGCGCCACCAGATCCGGTTTTTCAATCAGCAATAACAGGGCAGAGCCCATCAGTCCGGCGGTGGATTCGTTGCCGCCGGTCACGATCTGCTCCAGCATATTGAGCAGTTGGGCAATGGACAGGGGGGTCTCGTCCTCCATGCGCGTGCTCAGGTCGGTGAGAATGTCGTCCCTGGGATGGACCCTGCGCTCTTCGATACGCTGGGCGAAGTACTGCTGGAATTCAAGGGTCTGGTGAGCGCACTCGATCTCCCGTTCCTCGTCGATCATCAGCCCGACCGGATCCAGCAGGGCATCAGACCAGACCCGGAACATCAGTGCATCCTCCCGGGGCACGCCCAGCTGGTCCGCCAGGATGATGCAGGGCAGGGGGATGCAGTAGTCCTTGACAAAGTCCAGCTCGCCGCTGGCCGGGAACTGGTCCATGAGCGAGCTGACGACGCCCTCGATGTAGGGCACCATTTTCTTGACGCGGGGCAGGGAAAAGGTGCGGTCGATGACTTTACGGTGATCTGTGTGTACCGGCGGGTCGGTGCGATGCAGGGTGCGTGGCCGCTCCCAGCCCCGGGCGGCAATCTCCTCGACCTTGGGTAGCAGCCGTTGCCCGGAGTTGGCGTTGAACTGGTTGGAAAACAGCTGGGGATTGCGCTTCACATACTTTATGTCTTCGTAACGGCTGACCAGGTAGTACCCGGTGTTGGGCTCCAGGTAGACGGGAGCTTCCTCGCGCAACTGCCGGTTGAAGGCGTAGGGACACTTCTGCAGGGCGGGGTCGAGGAAATTGATCTCTTCGAGTCTGGACATGTTGCGGCGCCTCCTTTATATAGTAATCATTGTAATGATAGTAATGGCATGAAATGTAGCACGGGCCGGGCGCTGGCTCAAACAATTGCTGCGAACGGCGGCAGCGATTCAGGGTGTCGGTCACCCGGTCGCTGCTGGCATCGGCACGACTTCAAGAGGCGAAGATCATGAGCATGGATAAGGCGACAAGGCAGCGCCTGCTGCGACTGGAGGCGATAGAAACCGCGCGAGCCGCGGTGCAACGCTACTCCGCACTGATCGACGCGGCCGACCTGGAAAACACCGCCGCCCTGTTCGCCGAAGAGGCCGAGCTGCTTACACCGCTTGGCCGCTTTTCAGGCAGGGGCGAAATACGGTCTTTTTTCCAGCAGGCGTGGGCGGCGGACACCGGGGCCAAGAAACATTTTATTGTCAGCCAGCAGTTTGAATACGACGGGCACGTGGGGGTGGGGGTTGAGTCCGTGCTGCTGTATTTCGTCCGGACTGAAGGCGACTCCCATCTTGGCTGGGGTTCCTACCGGCACGACATCGACACATCCACGCCTTCGGGACTGATCCGGCGCCTGCAGATCAGTATCGAAGTGGCAACCACGCTGGCCCAGGGCTGGCCATTGCAGAAGGAGAACTGAAGTCATGAAGCGTTTCCAGGACAAAGTGGTGGCCATTACCGGCGCTGCCGGGGGCATCGGCCTCGCCGCGGCGACCAGAATGGCCGAAGAAGGGGCAACGGTGGTTATCGCCGATGTGCTTGACGAGGCGGGTAGCGCCGCCGCGAAGCGCATTGGCGCGACCTTTCTTCACTGCGACGTCAGCCTCGAGGCCGATGTCCAGGCCCTGGTGGAACAGACGGTGGAGCGCTTTGGCCAGCTTGACGTGATGTACGCCAATGCCGCGGTCTTTGGCGCCGTTGGGCCCCTGGCCGAACTGACGACAGAGGATTTCGACCTGACCCTGGCGATCAATCTCAAGGGTGTGTTCCTCTGCCTGAAACACGCCGCCCGGGTCATGCAGGCGCGCAACAGCGGAGTCATTCTCGCCACCGCCAGTCCCGGGGGCATCATCGGCGGGGTTGGGCCCCTGGCCTACAGCGCGGCCAAGGCCGGGGTGATCGGCATGTGCCGCAACGCCGCGGCGGAACTGCGGCCCCACGGCATCCGGGTGATCAGCATCGTGCCGGGCGCCATTGCCTCGGCGATGACGGCCGACTGCCTGCTGAACGACCCCGACAAGATAGACGAGGCTGCGGAGATGATGGCGGCGGATTCCCTGACCGGTCGCGCCGGCCGCCCCGAGGACCTGGCGGGGGCCATCGCCTTTGCCGCCAGTGACGACGCGGCCTACCTGACCGGCACCGAGCTGTTCGTCGATGCCGGCTATACCTGGGCCCACGGCAACGCCTGGGCCAGTCAGCCCTCGCTGTCCGGCTCACCGGCCCTGCTGGCGGGGGGGCGGCGCAGCCGGTAAGGCGACCGTTCCGGCGCTGACGGCAACAGTCGGTGCTAACAGCGTTCACCGGGGGCGCTTTCAGGTATAATGTCGGGCCTTTTTCACAGCTAATCGACGAGCCCAATGGAGACAGCCGAGCAACTGGACATCGCTCACTACATGGAGCAACTCGGCCGCAATGCCCGCGCCGCGGCCGCGCAGGCGGCGGCTTCCGCCACCGCCACCCGTAACGCCGCCCTGCTGGCAGCGCGGGATGCCCTCGACGGCGCCCGGGCGGCGCTGGCCGAGGCTAATGCCCGCGACATGGCCCGCGGCCGCGAGCAGCATCTCGATGCCCCGCTACTGGATCGCCTGGAGCTGACTCAGGCGCGCATCGACGCCATGCTGGAGGGCCTGGCCCAGGTGGCTGCGCTGCCCGATCCGGTGGGCAGCATCAGCGAGCTCAACACCCGCCCCAGCGGTATCCAGGTGGGCCGGATGCGGGTGCCGCTGGGGGTAAGTGGCATCATCTACGAGTCCCGCCCCAATGTGACGGTGGAAGCCGCCAGCCTGTGCCTGAAATCCGGCAACGCCGCCATTTTGCGCGGCGGCTCGGAAGCTCTGGCCTCCAACGCCGCCATCGCCGCCTGCCTGGCCACCGGCCTGCGCAGCGTCGGCCTGCCGGAAACCGCGGTGCAGGTGCTCGATACCCCGGACCGCAGCGCGGTGGGGCATCTGATCGCCATGCCCGAGTATGTGGACGTGATCGTGCCGCGCGGCGGCAAGGGCCTGATCGAGCGCATCAGCCGCGATGCCCGGGTGCCGGTGATCAAGCATCTGGACGGGGTATGCCACGTCTATGTCGATGCCGGTGCCGACCTCGACATGGCCTGCGCCATTGCCATCAACGCCAAGACCCACCGCTACGGCACTTGCAACACCATGGAAACCCTGCTGGTGGCCGCCGCCGAGGCGCCCGCACTGCTGCCGCAGCTGGCGGCGGCCTACGCTGAGAAAGGTGTGGAGCTGCGCGGCTGCGAGCGCAGCCGGGCACTGTTGCCGCACATTCGCCCCGCCACCGAGGCCGACTGGGGCGAGGAGTACCTGGCGCCCATTCTGGCGTTGAAGGTGGTGGATGGCCTGGACGGGGCCATTGCCCATATCAACCGCTACGGTTCCCGGCACACCGACAGCATCGTCACTCGCGATCACGGCCGCGCCATGCGTTTTCTGCGCGAGGTGGACTCCAGTTCGGTGATGATCAACGCCTCCACCCGCTTTGCCGACGGCTTCGAGTACGGTCTGGGGGCGGAAATCGGCATTTCCACCGATAAACTGCACGCCCGCGGCCCGGTGGGCCTGGAGGGCCTGACATCGCAGAAATATGTGGTGTTCGGCGAGGGGCAGATCCGCTCTTGAGTGGGGTGGCAGCTCCGGTCGGGGTGCTCGGTGGTACCTTTGATCCCGTTCACCACGGCCATTTGCGCTCCGCCCTGGAACTGGTGGAAGTGCTGTCTCTGGAGCGTCTGCACCTGATGCCCTGTGCCCAGCCCCCCCACCGGGAGCGGCCCGCCTGTGCCGCCGAACACCGCGCCGCCATGGTGGAGCTGGCGGTGGCCCGCGAGCCGCGGCTGCTCTGTGACCGGCGCGAGCTGCGGCGGGATGGTCCCTCCTACAGCATCGACTCCGTCACCGGCCTGCGCGGGGAGCTGGGGCCCGAGCGCGCCCTGTACCTGATCCTGGGCTACGATGCGCTGCTCAAACTCGACACCTGGCACCGCTGGCTGGAGCTGCTGGAGGTCGCCCATGTGGTGGTCATCGCCCGTCCGGGCAGTGTCCTGCCGTCTTCGGGAGCGGTGGCGCAGTGGCTGTCAGCGCACCGGGTGACAGCAGCCACCGCCTTGTGCCGGCGACCGGCAGGCAGCGTGCTGGTGCAGGCCCTGCGGCCACTGGACATTGCCTCCACCGAGATTCGTGCCCAACTGGTGACGGGGCGCTCACCGCGCTACCTGCTGCCGGAGCCGGTGCTGGACTATATTGAAGAACACAAACTTTACCTGAGGGAGGATACAGCCGCGTGAGACTACCGAACCAACCGCTGGAAGGACCGGATGGAAACTGAACAACTCAAGCAGGTGGTGGAAAATGCCCTGGGCGACATGAAGGCCGTAAACACCGTGGCGCTGGAGGTGACCGAGCTGACCGACGTCATGGATTACCTGGTGATCACCAGCGGCACTTCCACCCGCCATGTCAAATCTCTGGCTGACAATGTGTGTCTGGAAGCCAAGAAGCAGGGTGTGCGTCCGCTGGGCGTGGAGGGCGAGGACGCTGGCGAATGGGTGCTGGTGGACTTCGGCGATGTGGTGGTGCATGTCATGCTGCCGGCCACCCGTGACTTCTACGACCTGGAGCGGCTGTGGATGAAGCCCGAGACGCGCCAGGAAGAGGAGCGGGAGCGGGACTGATGCGCCTCTCGGTCGTCTGTGTGGGTGGCAGGATGCCCGGCTGGGTGAACGATGGGGTCAGCGAGTACCACAAGCGCCTGCCGCGGGAGCTGAACCTGCAGTGGCGGGAGATTCCCCTGGCCCGTCGCGGTCGCGACAGCAAGCCCGAACAGCTGCGCCAGAGTGAGGGCGAGCAGATTCTGCGGACCGTGCCCGAGGGCGACCGGGTGATTGCGCTGGACGTGCAGGGCAAGCCCTGGTCCACGCCGGAACTGGCACGCCAGTTGCGCGACTGGCAAATGTCGGGGGACAATTTCAGCCTGGTGATCGGTGGCCCCGATGGACTGTCGAGCGCCTGTCTGGCACGCGCGGAGCGGCGCTGGTCACTGGGACCCCTGACCCTGCCGCACCCGCTGGTCCGCATTGTTCTGGCGGAGCAGCTCTATCGCGCTTGGACAATTACCGTGAACCACCCGTATCATCGCGAGTGAGCAAGCGACTGGGAGCGCCCTCGATATTTCGGCGTTCTGCCAGCGGCACCTCGAATACCCATCATGCCTGGAACTAGCATTTTGTTTGACAGCCCTGTACGCGACCCGGCGACGCCGCAACCAGTGCGTGTCGTGCCGCTGGCGGGCCCTGCCTGTGGCGCGGAGCGTCCCGCCTGATGCCGCAATATATCGCGCTCAAGGATCAGCACCGGGAAGCCCGGATCTACAGCGCCCGCACCATCATCGCCGTCGGCATTGTGATCGTCCTGCTGGGGATGATTCTGGCGCGTTACTACTCCCTGCAGATCAATCAGTACGAAACCTACCGCACCGAGTCGGAGCGCAACCGGGTGCAGTTGCAGCCCTTGCCGCCCAAGCGCGGGCTGATCTACGACCGCAACGGTGTGCTGCTGGCGGACAACCGGCCGAGCCACGTGCTGTCCATCGTGGTGGAGCGGGTGAAGGATCTGGACGCCACCCTGGCGGAGCTGCGGCAAATGATCCCGGTGTCCGCGGCGGACCTGGAAAACTTCCGCAAGAAAAAGGCCCGCCGCCGGCCCTACGAACCGGTGCCGCTGCGGTTCCGGCTGACCGAGGACGAGCGCGCGGTGCTGGCGGTAAACCGCCACCATTTTCCGGGGGTGACGGTGGACGCACAGTTGCTGCGTCACTACCCCTACGGTGAACTGTTTTCCCACGCCATCGGCTACGTCGGTCGCATCAACGAGCGCGAGACCTTTGAGCTGGATACCTCGGACTACCGCGGCACCTTTCATATCGGCAAGGTGGGTGTGGAGAAGCACTACGAGGACATTCTGCACGGCGATGTCGGCTACCAGAACGTGGAAACCAACGCCCACGGCCGCGTATTGCGGGTACTGGAGCGCTTCGACCCGACCCCGGGCGCCGACCTGGTGCTGCACCTGGATATCAGCCTCCAGCGCACCGCCTACGAGGCCCTGGGCGACAAGCGCGGGGCGGTGGTGGCGATCGACCCGGCCACCGGTGGGGTGCTGGCGCTGGTGTCGACCCCGGGTTTTGACAGCAACCTGTTCGTCAATGGCATCAGTTCCGCCGATTACGGCGCCCTGCGCGATTCGCTGGATGTACCCCTGTTCAACCGCGCGGTGCAGGGCCAGTACCCGCCGGGCTCCACGGTGAAACCGATGATGGCGCTGGCCGGTCTGGAGTCGGGGCTGGTAACGCCGGACTACACCGTGCCTGACCCGGGCTGGTACCGTCTGCCCGGCGACTCGCGGCGCTATCGCGACTGGATTCTCAAGATTCGGGGCACCGGCCACGCCCCCAAGGTGGATCTGAAAATGGCGGTGGCGGAGTCCTGTGATGTGTATTTCTATGACCTGGCGCGACGCCTGACCATCGACGGCATGTATGACCACCTCCACCCCTTTGGCCTTGGGGATCGCTCCGGCATCGACACTACCAACGAGCGCCGCGGGGTGCTGCCCTCCACCCGCTGGAAGCGGGACAACATGAACCAGCCCTGGTATCCCGGAGAAACCCTGAGCGCCGGCATCGGCCAGGGTTATATGCTGATCACACCGGTGCAGCTGGCGGTGGCGACCACGGTGCTGGCGACCCGGGGTCGTCACTACTCACCGCGCCTGGTGCAGTCGGTGAACGGCGAGGTCGTGGCGACCCCAGAGTTTCCACCGGTCGCCGCCAGCGAGGATCACTGGCGGGCGGTGCAGGATGCCCTGCACGAGGTGGTGCACGGCAAGCGCGGTTCCGCGCGCTCCATCGCCAAGGGGCTGCGCTATGAAATGGCGGGCAAGACCGGTACCGCGCAGGTGATCGGTATTGCCCAGGGTGAGATATACCGGGAGGAGGCG
>JBKDZQ010000225.1:0-4340 GCA_047971325.1 Parahaliea sp. | reverse complement strand
TGATCTTTGAGGCAGTGTCCGTCCCTCAGCAAGAGCAGATCAGCGCCTTTCAGTTGGTCAGCACTTACTGACTTTTTGTTGGCCAGGGGGTCGTCACGCTGGGTCACCAGGTACAGGTCCTCTGCCCAGAACTCGAAACTGTGCAAACCCTCCACGGCGTAGGGCAGGGCCAGTACCGCCGTGTCCAGTTCACCACTGCGCACCTTTTCCACCAGCACCCGCGACTGCTCCTCCTCGATGGTGAGCTGGAAGTCCGGGTATTGCGCGCGCACCGCCGGCAGTACCTTGGGCAGCAGGTAGGGGCCGATGGTGGGTATCACCCCCACCGACATGGCGTAGCTCAGAGGCGAGCGGCTCTGCTGGCAGAGGTGGTGGAGATCGTCCATCCCGGTGCGAATGGCGCGCGCCTTGTCCAGCACCTGCTGGCCCACCGCGGTGACCAGTACCCGCTTGTTGTCGCGCTCGAACACCTGCACCCCGAGCTGGCTTTCCATCTCCGCGATGGCGGTGCTCAGGGCCGACTGGGACACCGAACACAGCTCGGCGGCCTTCTTGAAGTGCAGGGTTTTCTCCACCGCCAGGGCGTAGGTCAACTGCTTGAAGGAGATCATCGCTGGGGCCTTTGTTGCCTGTCTTGTGCTTCCCCATAATAGTTCAGTAATTTAGAACGAATCAATCTATTTAATTGGTTTTAATAGATCAATGGCCGGGGGCACTATAGCTCCACCGCTGACACAGACAGCGCAAGCAACCCGACAATGACCAGGAGGCCAACATGGCAAAGATCAGTCAACCCATCCCCGAGTTCAAGGCGCAAGCCTTCCACAACGGCGAGTTCAAAACCATCACGTCCGACGACGTGAAAGGCAAGTGGTCCATCTTCCTGTTTTACCCGGCCGACTTCACCTTCGTCTGCCCCACCGAGCTGGAAGACATGGCCGGGCACTACCAGGAACTGCAAAAGCTCGGTGTGGAAGTGTACTCCGTGTCCACCGACACCCACTTCTCCCACAAGGCCTGGCACGACTCCTCCGAGGCCATCGGCAAGATCCGCTACCCGATGCTGGGCGACCCCACCGGAGCCCTGACCCGCGGCTTCGATGTGATGATCGAGGAAGACGGCCTGGCCATGCGCGGTACCTTCCTGGCCGACCCGGATGGGATCATCCAGGTGGCGGAAATCCATGCTGGCGGCATCGGTCGCTCCGCCAGGGACATGGTGCGCAAGGTAAAGGCGGCGCAGTATGTACGCGACAACGACGGTGAAGTCTGCCCGGCGGCCTGGGAACAGGGCCAGGCCACCTTGACCCCGAGCCTCGACCTGGTCGGCAAGATCTGAACTCCCGCTCCCGCGCGCACCATTGCCGCGCGGGTATCCACCACCTCCGGCAGCGCAACTCCCTGCCGCCCCGTCACGGGCGGCCAGGCCGGACTGCGCCTGCCGCAACCCAAGCCAACGAGGACGCTAAATCATGTTGAACAATGACTTACTCCAGGCCCTCGCGGCCTACATGGAAAAACTGGAACAAACGGTCACGCTGGTGCTGCAAACCGGCGACCACGACAAGCGCGGGGAACTGGTGCAGTTCCTCGAACAATTCACCGCCGTTTCCGGGCGACTGCGTTTCGAACAGCGCGACACCGCGGGCAGCCTGCGCAGCCCCCTCAGCTTCGCGCTGGAAGTAGCGGGTAAGCCCACCGGCATCAGCTTCTCCGGCATTCCCGGCGGGCACGAGTTCAATTCACTGGTGCTGGCCGTGCTGCAAAGCGGCGGGGTGGCGCTGAAACTGGACGACAGCATTCAATCCCTGCTGCAGCGGGTGGCGGAACCACTGAACTTCGAGGTCTTTGTGTCCCTGAGCTGCCACAACTGCCCGGATGTGGTGCAGGCACTGAACCAGTTCGCACTGCTGAACGAGCAGATCAGCAGCGAGATGATCGACGGCGGCCTGTACCCCGAACTGATCGAGCAGCGCAATATCCAGGGCGTACCGGCGGTGTTCCTCAACGGCAAGCCCTTTGCCAACGGCAAGATCGATACCGGCGCCCTGCTCAACAAGCTTATCGAGCACTACCCCGAACTCACCCAGGCCGCAAACGGGGAAATCCGTCCGCAACTGCCGGTACAGGATGTCACCGTGATCGGCGGCGGCCCGGCCGGGGTGGCGGCGGCGATCTACGCGGCCCGCAAGGGCCTGGCGGTGACCCTGGTGGCCGACCGCATCGGCGGCCAGGTGCGCGACACCATGGGCATCGAGAACCTGATCTCGGTACCCAGGACCACCGGTCCGGAACTCGCTGGCGCGCTGCAGGCCCACCTCGGTGACTACGAAGTGACGGTGAAAGAACACCTGCGCGTGGACCGCATCGAGCAGGGCCCCGTCAAGCGCCTGCAACTGTCCTGCGGCGAGCGCATCGACACCCGCACGGTGATCATCGCCACCGGTGCCAAATGGCGTGAACTGGGGGTGCCCGGGGAAAGGGAAAACATCGGCAGGGGCGTGGCCTATTGCCCCCATTGCGATGGCCCCTTCTTCAAGGGCAGGGACGTGGCGGTGATCGGCGGCGGCAACTCCGGCATCGAGGCGGCGCTGGACCTGGCGGGCATCGTCAGGTCGGTCACCGTGTTCGAATTCCTGCCGGAACTCAAGGCCGACCAGGTGCTGGTGCAGCAAGCCCAGGCCCGCGACAACATCACCATCCTGAAAAACGTCGCCACCAAGGCGGTGCTGGCGGAAGAGGGCAAGGTACAGGCCATCGCCTACGAGGACCGCGCCAGCGGCCAGCAGCACCGGCGCGAACTGGCCGGGGTGTTCGTGCAGATCGGCCTGGTGCCCAACAGCCGCTTCCTGGACGCCCTGGTCGAGATGACGCCCCAGGGGGAGGTCCTCATCAACGAGCGCGGCGAAACCAGCGCCGAGGGCATCTACGCCTGCGGCGACGTGACCACCGTGCCCTACAAGCAGATCGTGGTGGCCATGGGGGAGGGCGCCAAGGCCGCGCTGTCGGCTTTTGACTACCTGCTCAAGCAGCCGCTGGTCGCGGATAGCGAAGCGACCGCCAGGGCGGCCTGAGACGCAGCGCAGGGCCCCTTGCCGATGCTCCCGCAACCCCGGCCCTGCCGGGGTTTTTCCGGTAGCCGCAGGCCGGCATCAAAACTGGTAGTTCAGGCTCACCTTGAAGTTGCGCCCCGTCTCGCTGTAGCGGCGGATGCCGTTGTTCTCCACCCCGATGCCCGGGCGCAGGTCACCCTGGTCGATAAAGCGCACGCTGTCCCAGTGGTAGTAGTTCTTGTCCATCAGGTTGTACACGCCGACGATCAGCCGCAGATCCTGCATAAGGTCGACGTAAGCACGCAGATCCATCACTGTTGCGGTCTTGCTGCGGAACATCGGATAGACGCGCTGACCACTGGAATTGGTTTCATAGGAAGCATCGCGGGACTTGCCCTGGGTGTAGATGGTGGCGAACTCCAGGCCCCACTTGCCGTTCGGGTTGTCATAGTTGAACATCCACGTGGCACTGGGCGGCTGCACCGAGTACACCGGATCGTCGTTGTCGTGTTCGCCCTTGGTGTAGGCGCCCATCAGGGTCGTTCTGAGGCCCTCTTCCATGCCCAAGACTGCACTGAGGTCGAGCGAGGCCGACAGCTCCACACCTTTCATTTTCACTTCGCCGGAATTGACCGGCCGGTTGAAACCGTTGGGATCCGGCAGACCGGTGTTGATGTTGATGCCTTCCACCGTTTCATAGTCGATAAAGTCGTCGTACTGGCTGTAGAACACGCCCAGCCGAAACCTGCCAAGCTCATATTCCCCCACCAGCGCGACATCGACATTGGTGCTGGTTTCCGATTCCAGGTCGGGGTTGGCCACCGTGTTCCAGTCGTCGGTACTGCCATTGGTGCTGTACATCTCCTCGATGGTGGGCGCACGAAAGCCAGTGGAAACCCCCGCTTCCAGGCCCAGGTGCTCGCTCAGGGCCTGTTCGATGCCGATGGTCCAGGAAATGGCATCGAAACTGATCTCACCCAGGGTGCCGGTGCCGTCAAGGTAGTTGGCGTCGGACTCGGCATCGTACTGGTAGTCGTCGTAGCGCAGGCCAAGGCGCATCTGGGTGCTGTCGCCCAGTGCGAAGGTGTCCTGGGCATAGGCCGTGTAGATCTTGGCATTGGCCTTGGGGATGAGGGCGCCGATATTGCTGAACACCCAGTTGCTGGCGTCATCGTTCAGATCGTCCGATAGCCGCACCTGGCGGTTCTTGAAATCCCTGTCCTGGTATTCCAGGCCGTAGATGACCCGGTGCTCACCCCAGGTCTTCACCAGGTCGAAGATGAGCTG
>JBKDZQ010000224.1:0-2129 GCA_047971325.1 Parahaliea sp. | reverse complement strand
GGGGGGGTGTGGGGGTGCGGGTGCGGGGTGACGGGGGAGTCAGTGGACGGCGGGTGTCGGTGGCGCCGTAGAGGTGGCCGTTCTCCAGCATGATGGACTGGGTGCGCCCCAGGGTGCGGTCGCCCAATTCCACCGCGTAACCCATCGCCTCCAGCAGGCGCACGGTGTCGGGGCTGAGGCCCTGCTCCACCAGGAGCACGTCCGGCAGCCACTGGTGGTGCACCCGGGCGCTGGCGGCGGCCGCGGCGATGTTCATGTCGAACACCATGGCGTTGAGCAGGGTTTGCAGTACGGTGCTGATGATGATGCTGCCCCCCGGGCTGCCGGTGGCCAGCCAGGGCCTGCCGTCGCGCAGCACCAGGGTGGGGCTCATGGACGACAGCGGCCGCTTGCCGCCCTCGATGTGGTTGGCCTCGCCTTCCACCAGCCCGTAGGCGTTGGCCGCACCGGGGGCGGCGGCGAAATCCGCCATCTCGTTGTTGAGCAGCAGGCCGGTGCCGGGTACCGCGATATGGGAGCCGAAGCTGAAGTTCAGGGTGTAGGTGTTGGTGACCACGTTGCCCTCGGCATCGGCCACAGTGTAGTGGGTGGTATCGCTGCTTTCGGGCAGCATGCGCGCGCCGGGCAGGATGTCCGCCGAGGGCGTGGCCCGGCCGGGCCGGATGTCCTCCCGCAGGCGGGTGGCATAGTCCTTGCTGATCAGCTCTGCCACCGGCACTTGCACAAAGTCACTGTCGCCGAGGAAGCGGCTGCGGTCGGCGTAGGCGCGCTTCATGCTCTCCGCCAGATAGTTCAGGTAGGCGGCGCTGTTGTGGCCGGCCTTCTCCAGCGGCAGCCCCTCGAGGATGTTCAGCATCTCGATGAGGTGGACGCCACCGGAGGAGGGCGGCGGCGCGGACACGATCTCGAAGTCGTGAAAGCTGCCCCGCACCGGCTGCCGTTCCACTGCGCGATAGCCGGCCAGGTCCTTGAGGGTGATGAGGCCGTCGCCGCGCTGCATTTCCGCGACAATGCGCCGGGCCACTTCGCCCCGGTAGAAGCCCTCGGCCCCGTTCTCAGCGATCTGTTTGAGGGTCCAGGCCAGGTCCGGCTGGCGCCAGGTGTCGCCGATGTCGTAGAGGCTGTCATCGGCCTTGAAGAACAGCCGGCGGGCCTCGGGGTTTTCCCGCAGCCGGTCGGCCCGGGCGTTGATCTCGAAATTCAGCGCGAAGCTGACCACCAGCCCCTGCTCGGCGAGGTCGATGGCCGGTGCCAGCACCTGCTGGCGTGTCAGCCTGCCGTATTTTTGCTGGGCGTAGAGCAGCCCGGCGACGGTGCCGGGAACCCCCGCGGACTGGTGGCTGAAGTACACGCGCAGGCGGTCCACGGCGCCGCTGTCGTCGAGGAACAGCTCGCGGGTGGCGGCCGCCGGGGCGGTTTCCCGGTAGTCGATGAATGTTTCGCGACGTTCACCGGCCAGGTGAATCAGCATGAAGCCGCCGCCACCGAGGTTGCCCGCCCGGGGATAACTGACCGCCAGCGCGAAGCCGGTGGCCACCGCGGCGTCGACGGCGTTGCCGCCCTGCTGCAGAATGCGCTTGCCGATTTCCGTGGCCAACGCCTCCGGCCCCACCACCATGCCGTGCTGCGCCACCACCGGCAGGAAGCGATTGCGGTAGTCGATAATGGGCAGTTGGGCGTCCGCCGGCTGGCGGGCCCAGGTGGTGGCGTGGAACACGGTGGCGGTAAAGCTGACCACCAGCAGCAGTGCGGTGCGAAGCGCGCGATTCACAACATTCTCCATCGTGTGATAGAAGTGGCGACTTTAACTGTTTTGCGTGGCCCCGCATACTCAGTGGTATTGTGGGCCTGCGTTGCGGCGCGGGCTGTCGTGGTGAGTTGACGGGTGAGTGCAGATGCAGATACTGGAAGACGAACTGGAGCGGCGCTGGCGGGTGCTGTTCGGACAGTTGCACGAGGGCCTGGATGTGCCGCCTGCCCAGTGGCTGCGCACCGAGGGCCTGATGGAGGCGCTGGCCCTGCTGGAGTCGGGCTGCGAGTCGCGCCTGCAGGCGGCCATGGCCGCAGTGTTTCACGAGGTGACCGGGCGCAGCCTGGAGCAGGATTTCGAGGCCGATTGGTGCGAATAC
>JBKDZQ010000223.1:0-5525 GCA_047971325.1 Parahaliea sp. | reverse complement strand
CATGGATATCGACTATTTTAAAACCATCAATGATACGCACGGTCATGCTGCAGGCGATGATGTGCTGAAAAAGGTGTCGGCGATCATGGCGCAGAACCTGCGGCCTTACGACCGGCTGTTTCGCACCGGTGGAGAGGAGTTTACCGCGTTGTTGCCCAATACCGATGAAGTGGCAGCCTGTGAAGTGGCGGAACGGCTGAGAAAGATCATCGAGGCTTCGACCGTTGTTACGCACCTGGATATCGAACTACATGTCACGCTGAGCATTGGGGTTGCTGTCAGCAGTCGACAACACGATGAAGGCTCATTGGTCGAAGCCGCAGACGCTGCGCTGTATCGAGCCAAGAGCGCCGGCCGGAATCGCTACGTATTGAGTGGCGCCGACGACGCCCATACCCATTGATGCCCATGCCCACTTGAGGCATGGTGGTGGGGGCGTGTTGATCGATGAGCGTCCTTCGTGGCGCCTCGCGGGCCTCATTTGCCCAGGCCGGGGGTCTTGCCCTGGGCCATGTCCGCTATCCAGCTTTCAAGCAGGCGGAAGGTCGCAGTGGGGTCCTGGCGTTTCATGTCCAGTAAGCGCATTTCCGGACCCGTGCCGACGTTGATCTCTTCCACGCCCCCGGCGAATCCGTCGGCGATCACCCGCGCGCACTCCCCCGCATCCATGCCGGCTTCGACGCCCGGTTCTTCCATGCCCCGGGCTTCACCGCTGCCGGTCAGGGCATTGTGCGCTACCGAGGTGCGGATGGCGCCCGGCACAACGGTGGTGACATTCAAGCCCATCACGCCGTGCTTGGCGGCGCAGTAGGCGGTGCGCATGGGAACGCCAACCTTGCCGGCGACGCTGGAGGTGACGGCCAGCGTGCCACTGCCCTGCTCGACCATCAGCGGCAACACCTGCTTGGTGAGTGCGATCTGGCCCAATAGGTCCACCTGGATGATCCTGCGATAGACCGACATGTCGGTATCCAGGCCCAGGGCGCGTTGCGACATGCCGGCGTTGTTCAGCAGCAGGTCGATGCGACCAAAGTGTTTTCGCAGCGCCGCGACAGCGGCTGGCATGGCCGCCTTGTCCTCGATATCCAGTGGCAGCACCAGTACATCGCCGGGCCGGGCGCCGGCCGCGATACAGTCCTGCTGGACGGACTCCAATTGCCCTGTGCGGCGGGGCGGACAGCGCCAGTTTCGCGCCGCGGCGGGCGGCCTCTGCAGCAAAGGCGGCGCCGATGCCGGAGGAGGCGCCGGTCACCCAGACGACCGAGCCGTTGAAGTCAAAGTGTTTGGTATGGTCTGGCATGACTTATCGTGTCCTTGTCATGGGCGCTCCGGCGCCCTTTTTCGATGGCCCGGCATATCACCGGTAGTATCGGACATGGAGTAGTATCGGGACTAGAGTAGTATCGTGTAATGAACTGTTTGCTGAAGCAAGTTATGCTGCGGTATCCAAGAGCCGTGCGCAGTGGTGTCGGGGCCAGCGCGCTGGCCGGAGGGGTTTTGCTGTCCGAGCTGCGATGGAAGCGCCTGCAGCCGGGTGCGTGGGCGTACCCACGCGTTGTTTCAGTGCCGAGCCTGCCGGCATTAAACTTCGCTGCAAGTTGCTGGATGCCTCGCGACACCACCGCTCTCGCGACATCCCCAGGATAGTTACCATGCAAATTTTCCGCTGCCAGAACTGCGGCAACACGCTCTTTTTCGAAAATACGCTCTGCGAAAACTGCGGCATGGCCCTGGGCTATCTGCCGGCCGCCGGGACACTCTCCGCGCTGCGCCCCGACAATGAGCTCTGGTATGCCCTGGGCGATGAGCGCCAGGGCGCCTGGCGCTATTGCAGCAATCAGCAGCACGGCGTCTGCAACTGGCTGGTGGAGGCCGCGTCCGTCGAGTCGCTCTGTATCGCCTGTCGACTGAATCGCTACATTCCCAATCTCAACACCGCAAGCCAGCAGGAATCCTGGCGGGAACTGGAGTTTGCCAAGCATCGCCTGGTCTATAGCCTGCTGCGTCTTGGCCTGCCAGTGGTCAGCAAGGCGGCCCGGCCCGAGGAGGGGCTGGCCTTCGACTTCGTATCCGGGGAGGCCGCGGTGCCCGAAGACGCGGAGGTGACGACCGGGCATACCGCGGGGCGGATCACCATCAATGCCGCCGAAGGCGACCCGGTGGCAAGAGAACAGATGCGCGAGGCAATGGGGGAGCGCTACCGCACCCTCATCGGCCACTTCCGCCACGAAGTCGGCCATTACTACTGGGACCGGCTGATCGCCCCCTACCCGGACATCGGCGAGCGCTTCCGTGCCCTTTTCGGTGACGAGCGCGACGACTATCAGGAGGCGCTGGGGCGCCACTACCAGACTGGTGCCCCGGCGGACTGGCAGCAGCACTTCGTCAGCCGCTATGCCTCGACCCACCCCTGGGAAGACTGGGCGGAAACCTGGGCGCATTATCTTCACCTGATCGATACCCTGGAAACGGCC
This sequence comes from Parahaliea sp., assembly GCA_047971325.1. Classification (GTDB taxonomy): domain Bacteria; phylum Pseudomonadota; class Gammaproteobacteria; order Pseudomonadales; family Halieaceae; genus Parahaliea. The sequence goes on along the minus strand of JBKDZQ010000223.1, from coordinate 3,051 downwards.
TACGCCTTCGGCCTCTCGACCACCCCCCGGGGCGGCCACCCGCCGGGGATGTCGATGCAGGCGGACATCGACCCCTACACCCACGCGAACTTCCAGGACATGATCGATCGCTACCTGCCGCTGACCCTCGCCGTCAACAGCCTGAACCGCAGCATGGGCCAGCCTGATCTCTATCCCTTCCTGCTGCCGGATGCGGTGCGCAGCAAGCTGCAGTTTGTCCACGACCTGCTGCGCAATGCGCGGTGAGACCGAGGGCGGCGACCGCATGCCGCAACGTGCGGGCCAACGCGAAGCGCGGCCTCGAGTGGTATTCAGCTCGGCGCGGGGAACCATTGTGGCGCTTGATTCGAGCCTACGGGTCGGGTGGTGGTGTCATCTGTTTCATACGATCCCCTATGCTCCCACTTTTCCACATATTCCACAGCCATTTCAAAGCGCTGCCAGTCGACGCAGCATCGCCGGCGTGCACTCGTCGCCGGGATTGAGTGCTGCAATCGACTGGCAGAATGCCGGAATATTCTCCGCCCCGAAATTTGTCGGGAAATACCAACCCTGTACCACGGCGCAGTCGTGTTGCTGCAACCAGTACAAATCGTCGAAGGTTTCCACCCCCTCGGCGATCAAGGTCAGCCCCAGCATGTTGGTCATGGCGCGCAGGACATTGAACATACTTTGCAATACCGCGGTTTGCGCGATACCGTGGATAAACTGGCGGTCGATTTTCAAGGTATTGAATTCGCTGGTACGCAGTGCCTCCAGGTTCGATACACCGGTGCCGAAATCATCGATGGCGCAACTCAACCCGCGCTCTTGCAAGGCGGCAATGATCGCTGATTTGTCGACACCCTCGTCGGTGCAGAATTTTTCGGTAATTTCAATTTCCAGGTGCGACGCCGGCACCCCGGTTTCATGCAGCAGCGCGTCGATTTCCGCAATCAGGCTGCCACTTTGCAGTGTCAGTTGCGAGAAATTCACCGATACGACCCCGATGTCCCCGTGCTGGGTCAGCCAATGCTGCAGATCGCGGCAAACGCGACGCAGCACGGCGAGGTCGAGCTTGTAGATCAGCTGATGCTTGATCGCCAGATCGAGAAAGCGGTTGGGCGCTATCAAGGTACCGTCTGGCCCCTCCAGGCGCACCAGGGCCTCGAAGCCGTGTACCCGGCCGGTAAGCAGGCTGATCTGTGGCTGGTATTTCAGCGTCAGATGGTCGTTGGCGATGGCGTCATGCAGCAGCGACAGCATTGCCGCCTCACCTTTCACGAGGACTTCAGCCCCATGCTGATAGGCTATTACCCGGTGAGCGCCATTGGCGTCCTCATTGGCGATCGCTATCAGACTGCGTTCGAGCAGAAGGCTGGCAAGGGTGCCGTCCTGGGGCGACAGCGATACGCCACAGCGGATTTGCGGGATAATTGTCATGCGCTCAATCGTGAAGGATTGCTGTAGTTCCCGCAGCAACTGATCGGCCACGGCCTGGGCGGCCCCGGGTGACTCCAGCGCCCAGGCGGCGCCAAAGATCTGGTCACCCAGGCGCCCGCAACAGCCACCATTTTCGGTTGTTGACAGCAGTTTGGTACTGATTGAGCGCAGGGCCTGGTCTGCCGCCGCGGCGCCAAAGGCATTCTTGATAAAGCGCAAATTGATCAACTCGATGGAGGTGATAAGTATAACGCCGGATCGGCGTTCGTTGAGCAGACTTTCCAGCGCAAATTGCATCCCGGCGCGGTTGGGCAGGTCGGTCAGCGCATCCCGGTAGCGCAGGTTCAGCAGGGTCATCACTTCCTTTGCCAGGCCTTGCACTATCAGGCGCCCAGCATCATCGACGTTCCGGGGCTTGGTATCCATCACCCAGAGAGTGCCGATGGGAATTCCGGCATCGTTCCGCAGGGGCACCGCAATATAGAAGCGAATACCGCGCTCGGTGACCAGCAACTGATGCGCAAAGCGCCCGTCAAGAGCGGCGTTGGTGACCTCGAAGATTTCACTGTTATTGGCGATCGCATAGGAACAAAAAGCGCCTGCGCGGGGCAGAGTATTGAAGTCTAGGCCGTAGCCTGAGGGAATCCACAGTTCATCGCGTTGAATAAAACTGATGCCGGAAAAGGGGGCGTCAAAGTACTTCGCAACCAGATGGGTCAGGGTGTCGAAGATTTCGTCGCGATCGAAACGCACCGTGTGGAATTTCTCCAGTGCCGTCAGGCGCAAGGCTTCCTCGTCAGGTGACAAGGCATCTGTTTTGAGCGAAAGGGTCACGGCAGATACCACCGGTTCGTGATGGTCTGTGGCGCAAGGTTGAGGCCCCCGGCGCCCGTTCTGGTGGCATCGCCGACAGAACCGATGGAAGCATGGTGGAACTTACCAGTGGAAATATCCGCCATCCACAAGCTTGTGAACCCGCTCGTCAGACTGGCCGCATTCCCGGCCGGGAGCCGCACCACCGAGGCGACCTCGGCGGGCCCGGGCCGGCCGATACGGGCTATCGGCGTGCCGCCGGTCCAGTGACGGCACATGTCCTCATCCTCATATACTTACCTGTTAATATATGGGTTTCAGTAGAGGCCGGGGTGGCAAAATTCACACACACCCGGTGTCAAGTGTAGTCCATGCCAGCTGCCTGTCCAAGCCGCGTCTCCTCCACCCCGGCGACATTGTGTGGGAGGAATAGGTGCTGCCACTTGGACTCAGCGCCGATCGTCAGCGTGTACGCGCGGCGAACTGTCCCGGATCAGCCCCCGCTGTCGACCTCCCAGCCGCCGCCAATGCTTGCCGCCAGCTCCGCCGCTGCGGCGAGCTGGCTGGCAGTGACGTTGACCTGGGTGCGGCGGGCGTTGAGGGTGGTGTTCTGGGCCACGGACACTTCCAGAAAGGACACCAGCCCGCTCTGGTAGCGGTTCTTGATCACCCGCTCGTTCTCTTCGGCCAGATCGACCAGCAGCGCCTGCTGCACGGCCTTTTCTTTCAGGATGCTGGTGGTGGCCAGGGCGCTCTCCACGTCCCGCAAGCTGTCCAGCACGGTCAGGCGGTAGGCCGCCACATGCTCGTCGAAAC
>JBKDZQ010000222.1:0-1833 GCA_047971325.1 Parahaliea sp. | reverse complement strand
CGACGAGGCGACCCGGCAGCGGCTGGAGCAGGAAACCCGCGACTCACTGGCCGCCCAGCAGGCTATCGAGGCCACCGACAACATCAGCTTCGAACAGTACCTGCAACGTTTCTACGCCCAGTACGAAATCGTGTAGCCAGCGCATCATGAACTTTCTGGCCCACTTCCACCTTGCCTGGCCCGACCCGGGACTGGTGGCGGGCGCCCTGGAAGGCGACTATTACAAGGGACCACTGCGGGGCGACCTTCTCAGCGACATCGAGCGCGGTGTCAGGCTGCACCGGGCGGTGGATGCCTACACCGACCAGCACCCCCGACTGGCCAGTCTGCGCGAGGACTTTCCAGCGGAACTGCGCCGCTACGCCGGCATCCTGATCGACCTGAGCTTCGACCACTACCTGAGCCGTCACTGGGCGCACTACCACGACGACCCGCTGAGCACCTTCAGCACCGCCATCTACCGGCAGCTCGCCAGCCGTCGCGGCGAACTTGGCAGCGGCGCCCGGCGCATGTACCAGCGCCTGGTGGACCACGACCTGCTCAACGCCTACCACCGCTGGGACATGGTGACGGGCAGCGCCTCACAGGTCGGCGCCCGCCTCCGGCGCGGCAATGCACTGGCAAACATCAATGCACCACTGACCGCCCTGCAGCCCCGGCTGGAAGCGGGCTTTCTCGACTTCTATCCCGACCTGCTGCGCTTCGCCGGGCACTACCGGCAACAGTTGCAACAGGACACAGACACCCCGCCCACCGCCAGCAAGGTATTTGCACCACGCAGCAAATGCCACTAACGTAGCCCCCGCCTTACCTTCAGGAACCCCCGAATCATGCTGCAATCCCTGTCCCCGCGACGTGTTTTCCTCGGCCTGGCCCTGCTGGCGCTGGTGGCCATGCTGTTCGCCTACTATTTCCTGCAACAGCACCTGGGGCTGGCGCCCTGCCCGCTGTGCATGACCCAGCGGGTCGCCGTGGTGGCCGGTGGCGTCATCGCCCTGCTGGCGGCCCTGCACGATCCCTCCGGCTGGGGACGGCGGGTCTACGCCGCCCTGTGCGTGCTGGCGGCGGCCTTTGGTGCCGCCGTAGCCGGCCGCCACGTGTGGCTGCAGCACCTGCCGACGGACCAGGTACCCGCCTGTGGTCCGTCACTGGAGTACATGTTGCAGACCCTGCCTTTCTCCGAAACTGTGAGCACGGTGCTGATGGGTGATGGCAACTGTGCGCAAACCCTCTGGACCTTCCTCGGCCTGAGCATTCCGGAGCAGACCCTGCTGCTGCTGCTGTTCATCCTCGCCGTCAGCCTGTGGCAGCTGTTCCGGACCAGGCCTGGATAACAAAAAGGCCGGCTATGCGCCGGCCTTGACAGCAGTCATCGCCGCCGGGTCAGCACCCGGCGGACAGGAGTAGGAATTTACTCGGAAGCGCCCTCGTCGGCGCTGTCATCATCGGCGGGCACGATGGACAACAGCTCTACCTCGAACACCAGTGCGGCGTTGGGGCCGATCATGGCGCCGGCACCACCGGCACCGTAGGCCAGATCGGAGGGAATGTAGAGCTTCCACTTGGAACCCACCGGCATCAGCTGCAGCGCCTCGGTCCAGCCGGGGATCACCTGGCCAACACCAAACTGCACACTCTGGCCACGCTTGTAGGAAGAGTCGAATTCGGTGCCATCGAGCAGGGTGCCGCGATAGTTCACGTCCACCATATCATCGGCCCCGGGAGTCTTGCCGTCACCGGTTTCGATCACTTCGTACTGCAGGCCGGAATCGGTCACCACTACACCCTCGCGCTCGGCGTTCTTGGCCAGGAATTCCTGGGACGCAGTGGCGT
>JBKDZQ010000221.1:0-9649 GCA_047971325.1 Parahaliea sp. | reverse complement strand
TCCGCCCCTTGCAACACAATGCTGGTGGTCAAGTCCCGGGAAACATCGAGCCGTTGCAGGCCGCCGAAACTGCCTCGCCAAACAATACCCCCGCGACTGTAGATAGCCCAGGTGCTGCTGCTTTTCATGGGCAGTGAAGGATCATCGACGTACTCTCTGATGTTCAATTGCTGCAAACGCCGCAGCGCGGCGACACCCAGATTCGCATCGGCGATCCAGATCATGCCATCGGGGGCGATGGCGATATCCTTGATGAACCTGATAGTGGGGATATCAAAAAGCTCGTCGCTCAGGTCGTGAATCTGCCCGCTGACTTCCTCCCAGGATAACAGCGCCCGGGAGCCCGCTATCCAGAAGTGCCCATCGCTGTCCTGTGCCACATCGACAACGTCATGTTCGATGCCGGGGATTTTCTCCAACGCGCCAGAGGGCAAATCGACCCGAGACAGACCGGTGGAGGTATACAGCCAGAAACGCTGTTTGCTGTCCCGAAACAGCCCGAATGCGATACCGTCCCCCGGGCCCCAGGGAAATTGCTGCAGCAAGGCGCCGTCGCGACTCCACAGATCCAGGCGATAGCGCCCCGCGATCAGGTAGTCGCCAGCGGTGGTACGCTTCAGGTCAACATAATCGTGGGAATTGAGCAGGTCGATGGGGTAGGTGAACAGCGGTTTGATGCTGAGGCTATCGCGATCCAGCTCGGCCACAGTGCCATCGCTGAGCATCAGCGTAATGACATCCGCAAAATCGTCGACGGCAATGATCCCCGAGCCCTTCCCCACCATCGACCCTTCCGGCCAGTGCACGGTTTCGAAGCGGTTTTCATCCGGAAGATACCAGTAGCTCCGCCTGTCACCGCATACCAGCAGGCCATGGGCACCCAAATTCACCAGCCGGGAGAAAGTTTCGTCCTTGCCCTCGATTCCGCTGCCGGGCTGGTCGATCCGGCGCACCACCTCGCTACTGATACGGTATAGCCCCCTTTCCGTCGCGAGCCATGTGAAGCCGTCCCTGTCGAACAGTAAGTCATTGATACCAAAGGATGGCAGGCCCTGGTTATTGTCAAAGATCCGCTTCGCCAGTTCCGTCGCGCCGGCCGCGACGGAAAGGCACAGCGCCACGGGTAAAGCCAGCCAGCGGGAACGGAAAACCAGGATCAGCAATCGGATGAATCGCAGGAAAAACAGGGCAGGCGAACGATGGTGGAGGTACCCGGCACTGCCTTCAACCTCAAACAGGTCCCTGGTCATGGACTCTGGTATTTGTTGATTACTCATCATCGCCCCCCCGCTCGCTCCCACCCGGGAAGTCAGCGGCCCTCGCTTCATCCCGAAACAGGATTTCGGGGAACAGCGCTCACATCTGCCAGCGGGCGCATCGTACACTCTGGCTCATTCACAGGGCACCCAGTATAAGCGCCTTGCGGCACAACACAACACAGCACAAGGCACCACACCACAGGTGAAACAACAAAGAGACTCAAGGGACGCAAAGGTGCCTGAAAGGGAATCGACTAACGCTTTTTTCCAGCCTGGCCAGTACCGCCAGCCAGTGGCCTCGTACCGCGCTTGCGCGCCACCCCGCGCCCCTCCCGCTTGCCGAACTGGCGCTCCATCTTTTCCTGCTCTTTCTTACTGGCGCGCCGCACTTTCTTTGGCTCCAGACCGGCCATCTGGTAGAGACTCTTGATCTCTTTAGGTTCCAGTTCGGACCACTGCCCCTTCTTGACCCGGGAGGGGATGAAGACCTCGCCGTAGCGCACCCGCTTCAGGCGCGACACGGTAAGACCCTGGGATTCCCACAGCCGCCGCACCTCGCGGTTGCGACCTTCCATGATCACCACGTAGTACCAGTGGTTGATGCCGTCGCCACCGCCGTCCTGGATGTCGGTGAAACGGGCCATGCCATCCTCCAGCATCAACCCGTCGAGCAGCGCCTGCAGGTGCTCCTGCCGGACTTCGCCCATCACCCGCACCATGTACTCGCGCTCGATATTCGAGGAGGGATGCATCAGAGCGTTGGCCAGCTCGCCATCGGTGGTGAACAGCAGCAGGCCGGAGGTGTTGTAATCCAGCCTGCCAATGGAAATCCAGCGGCCGGACTTCAGCGGAGGCAGGCGCTCAAACACCGTGCGCCGGCCCTGTGGATCCTTGCGCGAGCAAACCTCGCCGGTGGGTTTGTGGTAGAGGATGCAGCGCGTCTCCTGCGCAGGTGACAGATCGAGCAGCCGACCGTCGATGGTAATACGGGCCACACCGTCGACCCGGTCACCGAGCCGGGCCAGCTGGCCGTTGACGGCGATGCGCCCCTCCTCGATCCAGCGTTCCATTTCCCGGCGCGAACCCAGCCCGGTGCGAGCCAGCACCTTCTGCAGTTTTTCGCCATCGCGGCGGGGCGTGTCGCCGGATTCTTCCGACACAGAAAAAGCATCAGACACGCGAGTGTCCACCCTCTGGAACAACCCGGCTCACCGATACCTGACAGCGCAGGTGCGCAGTTGCCAGCAAGGCCAACAACTGCCCGCGGAGAGGCCGACTGAGCGCCGATGGCGCCTGAAATAACTTCACATACTCACCTGTAGCATTCTTTCCGGCGAGTATACCCGAGTGGGCAGGCGCTGGCACCGGCGGCGCCGAGGCAGAACCTGCGACCCAGTCCTGGTATCAAGGCGCATCCGGCTCGCCGCCGCGCTGCGCCGGCACCACCACTGGGACCGCACCAGGCTCATTGGCCGCCTCCGGAGCTGGCAAATCGGCAAAACCCAGCTCCGCAGTAAGGGTTTCCAGGTCGCGAATTTCCGCCAGCGCCGGCAGTTGGTCCAGGTTCCTGAGATTGAAGTAGTCGAGGAAGGCGCGGGTGGTGGCGTACATGGCCGGGCGACCGGGCACATCCCGATGGCCAACCACGCGGATCCATTCACGCTCGTGCAGGGTCTTGATAATATTGGAGCTGACCGCCACGCCGCGAATTTCCTCGATTTCGCCGCGAGTGATGGGTTGGCGATAGGCGATCAGTGCCAGAGTCTCCAGCAGCGCCCGGGAGTATTTTTGCGGCCGCTCCTGCCACAGGCGAGCCACCCAGGGACTCAGGTTCTGGCGCACCTGGAAACGGAAGCCGCTGGCCACCTCCTGCAGCTCGAAACCGCGACCCTCACAGCGCCCGGCGATCTCCGCCAGCGCCTCGCGGATGGCGGTGGCGTCGGGGCGCTCGTACTCCTCGAACAACTCCCCGATCTGGGCCACACTCAGGCACTTGCCTGCCGCCAGCAGGGCGCCCTCGATAATCTGTACCAGGTTGATGTCTGACATTGTTCTTTCACTCTTGCTCTGCCCGCCTACTCGACTCGCGCCTTGACGTGGATCGGCCCGAAGGGCTCGGTCTGGACGATTTCCACCAATGACTCCTTGATCAGCTCCATGACGGCGAGGAAGGTCACCACCACACCCAGCCGGCCCTCGCGATGGGAGAACAGGGACACGAAGGGCACGAACTGGGCACCGGACAGGCGCTCCAGCACCTCCGACATGCGCTCCCGGGTGGACAGGGCCTCGCGCTGGATATGGTGGCTTTCATACATGTCTGCCCGCCGCAACACCTCCCCCAGCGCCAGCAGCAGCTCGCGCATGTCTACATCCGGATCCGGACGGCTGCGATTGAGGTCCGGCGCCCTGGCGCTGGCCACCCAGGTGTCGCGCTCCAGCCGCGGCAGCCCCTCAATGTCCTCGGCGGCCTTCTTGAAGCGCTCGTACTCCTGCAGGCGACGGATCAGCTGGGCCCGCGGGTCCTCTTCTTCCTCGTCGATATCGCTGGAGCGCGGCAGCAGCATGCGCGACTTGATCTCTGCCAGCATGGCCGCCATCAGCAGGTACTCCGCCGCCAGCTCGAACTGCATGGCGTCCATCAGCTCCACATACTGCATGTACTGTTCGGTGATGGCGGAGACATCGATTTCCAGAATGTCCAGGTTCTGGCGACGAATCAGGTAGAGCAGCAGGTCCAGCGGCCCTTCGAAGGCCTCAAGGAACACTTCCAGTGCCTGGGGGGGAATGTAGAGATCCTTGGGCAGCTCGGTCATGGCCTTGCCCATGACCACCGCAAAGGGCATCTCCCCCTGCTGGGGGCGACCCTGGCGCTGGGCGCCGGGGGCTTGGGTGGACGCCTCCGCCGGCACAGCGACTTCGGGCCGGGCCTTGGGTTCGTTCACTGGATTTTCCGGGGCCGGTTCATGTGCGGCGAGTATACCCCAGTGGCCAGGAGCTGGCACCGGCGCGTCACTCAGCCGGCGAAGGGTGCCGGATCGCCCTTGCCGGTGCGCAGGATGACCGGCGTGTCCTCGACCAGGTCCACCACCGTGGTGGGCTCCATGCCGCAGTAACCGCCGTCGATCACCAGATCCACGTGATGCTCCAGGGTCTCGCGGATATCGTAGGGGTCGATCAGCGGGAACTCGTCGCCGGGCATGATCAGGGTCACGCTCATCAGCGGCTCGCCCAGGTCCTGCAGCAGGGCGTTGGCGATGGCGTTGTCCGGCACCCGCAGGCCCACGGTCTTGCGCTTGGGGTGCATCAGCCGCCGCGGCACCTCGGAGGTGGCCCGCAGAATGAAGGTATAAGGCCCGGGGGTGACGTGCTTGAGCAGCCGGTAGACGGCGTTGTCCACCCGGGCGTAGGTGGCGATTTCCGACAGGTCCCGGCACACCAGGGTGAAGTTGTGACCGTCATCCAGCCGGCGAATGCGCCGGATACGATCCAGGGCCTGCTTGTCGCCGATATGGCAACCCAGGGCATAGGCAGAGTCGGTGGAATAAACCACCACCCCACCGCCGCGAATGATATCCACCGCCTGGCGCACCAGGCGCGCCTGGGGGGACTCGGGGTGAATCTGGAAAAACTGGCTCACCTTCGCTCTCCCGCCACCGGCAACAGCTCGCTGACGCAGACCAGCCCCTCGGGGGCTTCGAAATCGAGCCCCAGGTCCGCCCCGTGCTGGCTGTCGCGGTGAAAATCCGAGCCGGCGGACACAGCCAGCCCGCACTTCCCCGCCAGCCGGCGCAGGGTGGCGGTCTGCTGCCGGTTCTGACGGCCGTTGACCAGCTCCAGCGCGGCACCGCCGGCATCCTGGAAGTCCGCCACCAAACGCCGCAACTTGGCGTGGGTGAGTTTGTATTTGAGAGGATGGGCGAGCACCGCGATACCGCCAGCGGCAATCACCCAGCCGGTGACCTCGGCCAGGGTCGGCCAGAAGGCCTTGACGTCGCCGGTCTTGCCTTGGCCGAGGTATTTGTCAAAAGCCTCGCTGACGCTGTCCACATGACCCTGCTTGAGCATCCACGCGGCAAAATGCGGGCGCCCGAGCTGGCTCTGCCCCGCCTCGGCCCCGGCGCCCTCCAGCGCCCCCTCGAAACCCAGCTTGGCCAGCCGCTGGTCGATGGTCCGGGCCCGCTCCCGCCGGGCCACCGACAACTGCGCCAGCCCCTCGGTCATAACCGGGTGTTCCACCGCCATGCCAAGTCCCACCAGATGTATGTTGACCCCGGACCAGCGACAGGAGATTTCGACCCCCGGTACCAGGGTGGTGGCACCGTCCGCGGCCTGCGCCCGCACTGCCAGATAACCGTCGACGGTATCGTGATCGGTCATGGCCAGGTAGCGCAGCCCGCTGTCCTGGGCCCGCTCCAACAGCTCCGAGGGCGACAGCTCGCCGTCGGAGGCCGTGGTATGGGTGTGGAAGTCAATCAGCACAAACCTTACACTCTCGCTTCAAATTTCCAGGCGCCGCAAACCGCCACAGCGCACAGCCCCGCACCCGGGCGCGGCCGTGCCGGCAACCTGCCGCTGCGCATAGTACCACGCCGGGTCGCTGGCCAACGCTCTATGAAACAACTTGCGGAATTCCTTCCCATCGTCCTGTTCTTCATCATCTACCAGATGAAGGGCCAGACCCTGACCCTGGGCGACTGGAGCTACACCTTCGACGGCATCTTCACCGCCACCGCGGTACTGATGGCCGCCACCACCATCCAGGTGCTGCTGACCTGGGTTCTCACCCGCCAACTGGAACGCCGCAGCCTGTGGATGCTGCTGGCGGTCTGCCTGTTCGGCGGCGCCACCTTGACATTTCGCAACGAGGCCTTCATCCAGTGGAAGCCCACTATTTTCAACTGGGTGCTGGCACTGGTGTTCGGCGCCTCCCAGTTCTTCGGCGAGCGCAACCTGATGGAGCGCACCCTGGGCAGCCAGCTGGTGCTGCCGCACCCGGTCTGGACCCGGCTGAACCTGCTGTGGGTGGCCAACTTCACCATCGTCGGCGCCCTCAATCTGGTGGTGGCCTACGGCTTCAGCGAGGAAACCTGGGTCAGCTACAAACTTTACTCCGCCATTGGCTTTACCGTGCTGCTGACCATTCTCACCGCGGTGATGGTGAGCCCCTATCTGAAAGAACAGGAACTCACCGACAAGCAATAAGGAGCCCCCGTGTACTACGCCATCATCTGTGAAGACGTGGACAACAGCCTGCCCCTGCGCCAGCGGGCACGACCGGCCCACCTGGAGCGCCTGCAGACACTGGCGGACGAGGGCCGGCTGCTGGTGGCCGGCCCCCATCCTGCCCTGGACACCGAGGAGCCGGGCGTAGCCGGCTTCACCGGCAGCCTGGTCATCGCCGAGTTCGACAGCCTGGAACAGGCCACCGCCTGGGCCGGGTCGGACCCCTATGCCAAGGCCGGCGTGTTCAGCCGTGTGGTGGTCAAACCCTACAAACGGGTGCTGCCCTGAAACACCGCCAAGCGTGCTATCCTAGCGCCCCTTTGGTTGGCCCTTTCGGCCTCGAATAACTGATCAGCGAAGGACACCGCCTTGTTACGCCCGACTCACCTTTCCGTCGCCCTGGCGTTTTGTGTACTGGCCAGCACCGCCAGTGCCGAGGAAACACGCTACATCAGCGACACCCAGTATATTCCGGTACGCAGTGGCGCCGGCAGCACCTACCGCATCGTGCATCGCGGCATCCCCTCGGGTACCCGCCTGAGCGTGCACGAATACAACGAGGACGGCAGCTGGGCGCGCATCACCACCGCCGGCGGCACCCAGGGCTGGCTGCGCGCCCAGTACCTGATGGACCAGGTACCCGCCGCCACCCGGCTGGAACAGGTACTGGCCAGCCAGGAAAAGCTGCAACAGCGCAACGATGGCCTGAAAAAACAGCTCGATACCCTGCAGTCCGAACGCAAGGACCTCAGCACCCGGGTAGCCAGTACTGGCGCCAACCTGGAGCAGATCAGTGAGGAATTGGCCCAATTGAAACAGGTGTCCGGCAAGGCGGTGCAGATGGACATCGACAACCGCCGCCTCACCGAGGAATCCGAAACCCTGCGTGCCGAAGTGGGCACCCTGGAGGCGGAAAACCAGCGCCTGCAGGACAAGCTGCGCAGCGGGCAGTTTATCGACGGCGCGCTGGCGGTGTTGCTGGGCGTCATCATTACCCTGGTGGTACCGCGCCTCTGGCCCCAGCGCCGGCGCAGTTCCGGCTGGGCCTGACCGGAGATATCACACCATGCTAAAACGCTTCCTGTTCGCCTGCTGCCTGCTGCTGCCCGGCCTGGCCAGCGCCGCCGACAGCGGCCTGCCCAACCCCCAGGTCGTCATCCGGACCAGCCAGGGCGATATCACCCTGCGCCTGTTTCGCGACAAATCGCCGGTGACGGTGGAGAATTTCCTGCGCTATGTCGAGACCGGCTTCTACAGCGGTACCATTTTCCACCGGGTGATTCCCAATTTTATGATCCAGGGCGGCGGCATGCTGCCGGACCTGACAGAAAAAGAAACCGGCGAGCCCATCGTCAATGAATCGAAAAACCGCCTGCACAATGTGCGCGGCACCATCGCCATGGCGCGCACCGACGACCCGGACTCCGCCGCCGCCCAGTTCTTCATCAACCAGCGCACCAACCTGAGCCTGGACTGGGCTCCCGGGAAACCCGGTTACACCGTGTTCGGGGAAGTGACCGACGGCATGAACGTGGTGGACTATATCGCCACCGCGCCGGTGCAGAGCGTGGGGCCGATGGCGGACGTGCCGGTGGAGCCGATCTTCATCAGGGAAATCGTGCGCAAGAGCCTGCTGTGATCGCCCTTTCGGTCAACCTCAACAAAATCGCCCTGATCCGCAACTCACGGGACACCCGCAACCCGGATCTGCCCCGCCACGCGCAGATGTGTATCGACGCCGGTGCGGACGGTATCACCGTGCACCCGCGGCCGGACCAGCGCCACATTCGTGCCAGCGACTGCTTCGAGCTGGCACGGATGCTGGGTGTTGAATTCAATATCGAGGGCAACCCCATGGCCGGGCCGCGGCGCAGCACGCGCGCGGGGGTCGGCGACTACCCAGGCTTCATGGAACTGGTGCGGGCCATTCGCCCGACCCAGTGCACCCTGGTGCCCGACGGTGACAACCAGCTCACCTCGGACCACGGCTTCGACCTGCGCCGCGACGGCGACCGGGTGGCGCCGCTGGTGGCGGAGCTGAAGAGCCTGGGCATCCGCACCAGCCTGTTCATGGATCCGGACGTGGAGCAGATACGCCTGGCCGCCCAGACCGGGGCCGAGCGCATCGAGCTCTACACCGAGAGCTATGCCCGCGCCTGCGCCGGGGACGGCGATGCCGGCGCCACCCTCAGGCGCTTCGTGCGCGCGGCGCAAGCAGCGGCAGAGGCTGGACTGGGCGTGAATGCCGGCCATGATCTGGACCTGGACAACCTGCCGGCCTTTGCCCGCGCGGTGCCGGGGCTGCTGGAGGTCTCCATCGGCCACGCCCTGACCGTGGACGCCCTGCGCCTGGGGCTGGCGCAAACCATTGCCGCCTACCAGCGGGCGCTGGGCAAGTCCTGAGGGCCATCTGGCAGCCCCTCTTTAACCGCAATGGCACGTAGTGTAGTGTCTCGAATAGATTGTATTTATAGAAAGCGCGCCCGGTGCGTGTCGGGCAACGCCAATACCGCCACCATAAACCCCATGCAAGACCTGCCACCCTACCTCGTCCCCCACAGCCGGGAAGCCATCGACATCCTCTACCGGGACGAGCACCTGCTGCTGGTGCGCAAGCCCCACTACCTGCTGAGCATTCCCGGGCGCCACCCCCTCAACCGGGACTGCCTGATCACCCGCCTGCAGGTGGATTACCCCGGGGCCAGCATCGTGCACCGGCTGGACCTGGACACCTCGGGCATCATGGTCATTCCTCTCAACCGTGAATGCCACGCCCATATCAGCCGCCAGTTCCAGCAACGCCGGGTGGCCAAGACCTATATCGCCCTGGTGTGGGGAGAGCCAGAGCGGGATCAGGGCGAGATCGACCTGCCCATTGTCTGCGACTGGGCCAGGCGCCCACGTCAGAAGATCTGCCATGAACAGGGCCGGCAGGCACTCACCCGCTACCGGGTGCTGGCGCGCCTGGGCGACCGCGCCCGGCTGGAATTGAGCCCGGTCACCGGCCGCTCCCATCAGTTGCGCATCCACCTTCGGGAGTTGGGCCACCCCATCCTCGGCTGCGACCTGTACGCCCATCCGGCGGCCGAGGCCATGGCGGAGCGGCTGATGCTGCACGCGACCACCCTCGGCTTCACCCACCCTCACAGCGGGGAGTGGTTGTC
>JBKDZQ010000220.1:0-13139 GCA_047971325.1 Parahaliea sp. | reverse complement strand
CACCGGGGATATCGATTTTTCCCGCGACACCTGCCCGGACTTCTTTCGCCGCGAGATCAACCGCATGTGGGCCCGTACCTGGCAGTGGGCCTGCCGGGAGGAGCACATCCCCGCGGTGGGTGACTACTATGTTTACGACATCGGTCCCTGGTCGATCATTGTGATGCGCAGCGCGGCTGACCGGATCCGGGGCTTCTACAATTCCTGCCTGCACCGGGGCACCAAGCTGCTGAGGTCCGGCGCGGAGGGTTGCGCCCGCCAGCTCAGCTGTCCCTATCACGGCTGGACCTGGCACATCGACGGCAGCCTGAAGGAGATTCCCAGCGCCTGGGACTTCGCCCATGTCGACCCGGCGGACTTTGGCCTGCCGCAGGTAAGGGTCGAAACCTGGGGTGGTTTTGTGTTCATCAACATGGACCCGGACGCCAAACCCCTGCGTGAGTACATGGCCCCGCTGGATGCGCATTTCGCCCGCTGGAAACTGGAGGATCGCTATGTGGCCGTGCATGTGCAGAAGGAACTGCCCTGCAACTGGAAGGCGGCCGCCGAGGCCTTTATGGAGAACTACCACACCAAGACGGTGCATCCCCAGCTCATCCCCAGCTCCTCCGGCCCCAGCACCCAGTACGACATACTGGGCGAGCACCTGTCACGCTTCTACAACCTGACCACAGTGCCGGACCCGGTGATCGGCCGCGAACTGAGTGAACAGGAAAAGCTCGATCTGGCGCTGGTGGGTGATGGCTCCATGCGCCTGTCGGTCACCGTTCCCGAAGGTGGCACCGCCCGCCACACCCTGGCCGAGCTGTTGCGCCAGCAGTTTGCCGAGCAGGACATCGAACTGGGTGACCTGTGCGACGCCGAGATCATCGACACCATGGAATACTCGCTGTTTCCCAACATGTTCCTGTTTCCCGGGCTGTCGCTGCCCATGATCTACCGTTTCCGGCCACTGGGCATGAACCCCGACGCCAGCCTGTTCGACCTGCTGTTCCTCAAGCCAGTGCCGCGCTCGGGAGAACGCCCGGACCCGGCGGAGCCGGACTATGTGGGCATGAACGAATCCTATACCACGGTGGCGGGGATGGACCGGGGCATGGCCGAGGTCTACGACCAGGATACCGGTAACATGCGCGCCCAGCAGGAGGGCTTCTATACCGCGCGCAAGCGAGGCCAGACCCTGGGCAACTACCAGGAGGTGAGGATACGCCAGCTGCACCGGACGCTGGATCGTTATCTGGCGGATTGATGATCTAATCCAGCTCGGCGACCATGGCCTGCCGGCCCGCCACCCGGCCGAAATAGGAGCCCGGTCCCAGGCTCATGCCGCTGGCGTAGCTGTGGCCGGATTTGGGGATATGGGCGGTGCAGGCGCCGGCCGCGTACAGTCCGCCGATAGGCAGGCCACGCTCGTCGACGACCTGGGCATGCTGGTTGATCTTCAGCCCGCCCAGGGTCATGTACAGGTAACTGGAACGGTTGAAGGAGATATCGAAGGCCGCGTAGGGGGCCTGGTCCAGGGGTTTGAGCCAGTCCCGGTGCTTGAACAGCAATGGGTCCTCGCCGACCGCGGCAGCGGTGTTGTACGCGGACAGGGTGCGCGCCAGGCTGCCCGCGGGCATATCCAGCGCGCGCTCCATTTCGGTGACGCTCTCGAAGCCGTCCACCAGCCGGTGGCCGGCGGTTTCGATTTCCGGGTAGGCGAAAATTTCCGCGTCGACAATCAGGTAGGCGCGCTGCTCGGATTGCTCGATGATATGGGCGGCGGTGCGGCCGTGGTAGCTGTCCTCGGCGACGAAGCGCTGGCCCCAGCGGTTGACGATGATGCCCTTGATCAGCTGACCGGGGGGATAGATCGAAGCGGTGGCGATAAAGCCGGACATGGCGTCGGTGGCCGCCCCGGCGGCGACACCCAGCTCAATGCCGGAACCGTCGTTGTAGGGGCCGCCCAGCGCTTCGGCGGTGGGGCTGATGGCTGGCCAGTGGCGCCTGACCAGCTCCGGGTTCATGGCGAAGCCGCCGGTGGCGATGACCACCGCGCGGCGGGCCAGACAGTGGATGTCGCGTCCCGCGTGGCGGGCGCGCAGGCCGCAGACACGCCCCTCGTCGTCGATGATCAGTCCGGTCACCCAGGTGTCGCAGAGGCTGCGCACGCCCTCCGTCGCGCAGCGCCGCAGCAGCGCGCTGGTGGCGACGTTGCCGGGGCTTTCTCCCTCGCCCTGGGCCTGGTGCCCCCGGGGGATCGGGGTGGCCAGCTCGCGGTAGGGCCAGACTTTTTCGTTGCCGGTGGCCAGCAGCCCTTCGGTACCCAGCAAAAATACCGCCTTGCCCTTGAACTCGCTGCGCTCGAAGGGCACGCCCTGGGCCTCCAGCCAATCGAAATGTTCCACGCTGTCGTCGCAGTAGCGGCGCAGCAGGGCCGCATCCTGCCAGCCCATACTGGCCAGCATGAAGCGGTACATGTTGTCGGCGCTGTCCCGGTAGCCGCAGGCCTCCTGTACCGCCGTGCCGCCGCCGAGGTAAAACAGGCCCGATGACAGGGCACTGGCGCCGCCGCCGGCGCTGGCGCGTTCGAGGACCAGCACATCGCCGCCGGCGCGGCGCGCTTCCAGGGCGGCGCAGGCACCGGCGATGCCAAAGCCAGCCACCAGCACATCGGCGCTGTGCTGATAGTCGGTGATGTGCTGGTGGTGAATGATATCGTAGGTCATGGTTATCGCCTTGTATTACCGGTTAGCGGCCACCTGCGTTCGCCAGGGACTGGCATGGTGGTATTGCGCTGATCCTGTTCGCCGGTGGCATCATCCGGACAAGCTGTGTTTGTTCAGGGCCTGAAGGCCCGGTCCAGCTGTTTCAGTTCCGTCGCGCTCAGTACCACAGAGTCCGTGCGCACATTGCCTTCCAGTTGTGCCGCATTTTTGGCGCCGGGGATGATGGCGTCGATGCCGGGCTGGGCCAGGCACCAGGCCAGGGCGATCTGGGCCACCTCCACCCCGTGGGTACTGGCGATGGGGCGCAGGTTCTCCACCTTGCTCAGGTTGCCGGCGAACACCGCCGGCTGGAACAGGGGCATGTCGGCGCGAAAATCGCCAAAGCTGGTATCGGGGCGATATTTTCCCGCCAGCAGGCCGCAGGCCAGCGGGAAGTAGGGCACAAAGGACATGCCCCGTTCGACGATATAGGGCAGCAGGTCGCGCTCCGGTGCCCGGTGCAGCAGGCTGTATTCCGATTGCACCACGTCCACATGGCCATCGCGGTTGGCCCGCTGCAGTTGTTCCAGGGAGAAGTTGGACACGCCGATGGCGCGGATCTTGCCCTGTTCCCGCAGGCTCTGCAGGGCGCCGACCGCCTCCGCCTCGGGGGTCTTGCCGTCCGGCATGTGAATGTAGAACAGGTCGATATAGTCCGTGCCCAGGCGTCGCAGGCTGTCCTCGACGCTGCGCTGGAGAAAGGCCGGCGAGTTGTCGAAGTGGACCCCCTGGTCGGTGATGACATGGGCGGCCTTGGTGGCAATCACCACCCGCTCGCGCACACCCATCTCCGCGATCGCCTCGCCGGTGAGCACTTCCGAACGTTCCGGCCCGTAGATGTAGGCGGTGTCGAAAAAGTCGATACCCGCCTCGATGGCCTGGCGCACCAGGGCCTTGCCCTGGGCTTCATCCTGGGGTCCGAACAGGTTGTGTCCGCCCACGGTGTTGGTGCCAAAACCCACCGGGTTGACGCTCAGTCCGGTGCTGCCGATGGATACGCGATTGCTCATGGTTGCCTCCCGCTGTGCGTTGCTGTACTGGTAACGCCGCTATCAGGGCTGGTACCAGATCGGTGAGGAGTAGGCCCGGTCCTGCACCGTCATGCGGGCCTCGGCGGGCATGTCGACGCCGTAGTAGGCCCGGTCGTAGGCGGTCCAGCGCGGCTTGGTGATTTCGATGACGCGCACGTAGTAGAAGGACGCTAGCGCAGGGTCGAAGTCCGGGTCGCTCCACAGGGTGGCCAGTCGTGCGGCGCCGACGCTGTTGCAGTAGCTGGCGTTCTGCAGGTCGACGGTCGAGGGCAGTGCCGGTGCCGCACCCGTGGCGGGATCGCTCTGGCGCTGGTCGGACAGGGCGACGTTGTAGATTTTTTCCTGGGGATTGCCCTCGCCATCGAGCCAGCCCTTGATGATCTGGATGCGGTCGAGGTTGGCGCCATCGGGTTCCTTCTCCGCCACCACCAGAAAGCGGGGGGACTGGCCTGCTGCCTCCGGCGCGCTCAGCTCGCCACCCATCGGTACGCCCCGGGCGTAGGCGATGGCCGCATAGTCGGGGCGCTGGTCCAGCCCGTCCTCCAGTTGCCAGCCGCCGAAAAAGCGCAGCCGGATGCGCGGGCCGCTGGTGCCGTACACCTCGCGGCGCTCCAGCGCGTCGAAGATGGCCTCGCGGGTATTGTCGCTGGCCCACACTGCCGCCAGGCCGGACGCGCCGAGCTCCCAGCTCTGCTGCAGTACGTGGGACATCTTGTTGCGGGCGCGATCCGGCGCCGGCTCTGATTCGACGAACTTGCCGAAGAAGTTATCCTCCGCCACGGTCGACAGGCCGATGTGCGAGTCGGTGCTGCCGATCATGCCGAACTGGAAGGGGTTGGTGCCGAGAGTGGCGCGGTGGCGCAGGCCCTCAAGCAGGCCGGAACGCGCGTATTCATAGCGCAGCATCCAGTCTTGCTTGGGGGCGGTCAGAGTGATATTGCCCTGGTCCCAGGTTTCGAAGTCGGCAAACTCGTCGGTGGGGGAGAGGGTGGGATGGGCCTCGCCGTCGCCCTTGACCTGGGTCACCTCGTAGACCCGCTCCCAGCGCGCCCGCCGTTTCGCATAATCGGTGTCCAGGGGCTTGCCCGCCAGGGTTTTCGGGGCGAACATCCTGCCGTTGCTGACGTTGCCGTTGTGGGCGATGGCCAGCACCTGGCCACCGGTGCTGTCCTCGTAGGTGGCGAGCGAGCGCCAAAGATCCTCCGGATCGGTGCTGTCCTGGGCGGTGAAGGGCAGTTGCCGGGCAACGGTGTCGGCGCGGTCGCGGAAGATCACCACCCGGTGCAGGTTGTCGCCGGCGATCATCGAGGTCCACTCATAGCCGCTGAAGGCGGTGAACACCCCCGGCACGTTGTAGGCATCGGCGGTTTCCGCCACCTTGCGCCAGGTATCGTAGCGGAAACCTTCCGGCACTTTCAGGGCATCGTCGCTGGACTGGATGCTGTCGGCAAAGGCCAGGCCGAGATCGGCAAAGCGCTGTTCCGCCAGCATTTGCGACCACTGTTCGCCGACCGCCCAGCCGGCCAGCTTGCTGTCCTTGCGGGTCAGCCCCGCGTAGACGCCCAGATATTCGGCGTGGTCGCTCACCGCCAGGAAGTCCAGTGGCTCGCGCAGCTTGGCCTGCAGGCCATTGTCGGCGGTGACGGTCTCGCCACGGGCAAAGCGGAAACTGTCCTCGGAGGTCAGCCGGGTGGTGTTGATATAGGCGTCCGCCGACAGCATGGTGTGCAGGTGGGTGTCCCCCCACAGCAGGCGCTTGGCCGCCTGGCGCACGACCGGGGAATATTCGCTGTCGACTTCCGGCGCAGCGGCGGCCAGTGCGACCGGCAGGGCGAGGCACAGTGGCAGGACGCCGCGCGAGAACACTTTTTCCAGTACGTGTACAAGACTATTCATCGACAAGCTCCTTGAGCAGGCGGGGTCATTTCTGTTGCTCGACGGAAGTGGCGGAGGGTCCGGCAGCCACCTTGAAGGCCAGCAGCACATTGCCCGGCATGTGCTGGTTGAACATGTAGCCGGAGTTGACAAACAGCATGCCCCGATCGAGCAGGGCGGCGGCGCCGCCTTCCAGGGCGCCGCCACGGCCGGCAATGCCCGCCACCGTTTCGGGGTAGTCCCGCGCGGTGTCGTAGTCCCACAGCAGTTCGCCAGTCTTGCTGTCGTGAATGCGCAGGTGGCCGTCGAGGCTGCCCGCCAGCACCAGTTGCGGGGTTGTCGTGGGCACCGCGCTGTTGCCGGGCATGCAGTAGTCGCGCTCCTTGCAGACGTCGGTGGCCCGCCACTGCCACAGGAACTTGCCGGTGGCAATGTCCAGCGCGTACACGCCGGGGCGTGGCGTGCCCTCGTAGGGATCGCGATAGGATTTGTCGGCCACGGCATCGGAAATGGGTACAATCAGCGAATGGCCCGATACCGCCATGCCAAAGTGAATGCCGCCGATCACGCCACCCCGGCCCACCCGCTGTTGCCATTCCAGGCTGCCGTCGTCGGGATTCAGGGCCCACACCATGCCGGATTTCTGCCCCGCCAGCACGCGCTCCCTGCCATCCGCGCCGCGGGCGAGAATGCTGGCGCCGCCGAAGTCGAAGTCGGGGCCGTCTTCCACTGGGCAGTTGCTGCGGTCCGGCAGTACGCAGGCGCTGTTCCAGGCATCGCCGGGCGTGGCCTGGAACACCCATTTGATCTTGCCGCTGTCCAGGTCCATGGCGATGATGGCATCGCTGTTGCCATCCGCCGGGGAGGAATAGTTTTCACTGGTGCCCACGTGAAGCTGGCGGCGCCCGGCGTCGATGGAAGGGGTGTTCCACACCGCTGCGCCGGAGGGGCCGAGCTGTACCACACCGTGCGGGTTTGGCCGTTGCGGCGAGGCCGGCTCGGGGATGGTGTAGGTTTTCCAGCGCTGTTTGCCAGTGGCGGCCTCGTAGGCCACCACCGAGCCGCGGAAAGTACAGCAGGCGTAGTCCGGCTCTGCCGCGGCGGTGACTTCCAGCGAGGACACCGGCACGTACAGCAGTCCCTCGAACAGGGTCGGGGTGCCGGTCAGGGTGGCGTTCGGGTGCTCGTCCGCCCGCTGGGTCCACACCGGTTCGCCGTTGCGCGCCTTCAGCGCGTAGACATTGCCGAGGAAGTCGCCGAAGAACAGCAGGGGGTCGGCATCCTTGTCGCCGGCCGTCCAGGGTTCGATGACAATGCCGGTGCGCACCTCGCCCCGGGCACGAAAGCTCCAGCGCAGGCAGCCACTGTCACGGTCCAGGGCATAGACGGTACCGCTCTGGCTGCCGACATAGATGGCGCCGCCGGCCGCCGCCGGGTGGGAGCGCGCGCGCACGGCATCGGGAAAGGCCAGCACCCAGGCCAGTTCCAGGTTGTTGACATTATCGCGATCGAGGCCGGCCACCGCGTCGGGAATTTCCCGGCGGTTGTCACTGGTGAAGCCCCAGCCGAGCAGGGCCGGTGGCTGGCTGGCGTCGAAGGCGGCGGCTTCACCCTGGCAACTGGCCGGCAGCGCCAGTGTTTCCTTGCCAGGTTTGCGACCGGTGAGAAATTCCACCACCGCCAGTTTCTGCTGCGCGCTCAAGCCGGCGGCCTGCTCGCGCATGATGCCCTCGGTAATGGCGCGGTGAATGGTGCCGGGAGACATGAAGCCGAGCATGGTCTGGCGCGGCGCCTTGGGTACGCCGGATTCGTGGCAGACAGCGCAAACCGTGTTGTAGACCTTCTGGCCCTCGCTCACATCACCCTGGGCGATGGCTGAGCAACCCAGCACTGCCGCCAGTAGCGCCCATACTGTCGGGCGCGGTGATGGCCGGTGACGGTTGAAACCGGGGGCTGAGCGGTACAGTCCGCGGGCGCGGCGGGTAGGTGGCATGCCTTGGCTCCTGTGGGCGCAGACATTGACGGCAGTTTTTCTGCCCGTCGGGAACGGCCTGCGCGTTATTATCATTGAGGCTGGCGAGTGTAGTCCGCTCCATAAAAAACGTCAATGATGGTTTTAATAAGGCGGCCGCTGTGCCATGCTTTCCTGCGCATGACAAGCCAATAACAACCGTCCCGCAGGAGGCAGCCATGTCCCGTGAGTTTGAGAACAAAATTGTACTGATTACCGGCGGTGGTGCCGGACTCGGTGAAGCCTGTGCGATGGATTTTGCCAGGGCCGGCGCCACAGTGGCGGTGGTGGACTGGTCGGCGGAGTCGGCCCAGCGAGTGGCCGGGCGGATCAGTGCCGCCGGTGGCGAGGCGCTGCCGCTGGTGGTCGATGTCGGTAACGCGGGCATGGTCGAGGCCATGATCGCCGGCGTACTGGCCCAGTGGGGCCGTCTGGATATTGCCATCAACAATGCCGGTGTATCTTCACCCCTGGTCAGCATGGGTGATACCGAGGAAGCGGATTTTGACCGTCTGATGACCATCAATATCAAGGGTGTCTGGCTGTGCATGCGCGCGGAAATCCGGCAGATGCTCGGCCAGGGCGGTGGCAGTATCGTCAATATGGCCTCGGCCCTCAGCAAGCGGGTGTACCCGGGGGCCTCTTTCTATGCGGCCAGCAAGTTCGCCGTTGCCGGCCTGACCCGCACGGCGGCAGTGGAGTACGCGCAGCAGGGCATTCGCATCAACGCCGTTTGTCCGGGCAATGTCAACACACCGCTGATGCAGTCATCGGTGGATGAGGCCACCCGGGATGAGCTGGCGAACCTGCACGCCATGAAGCGCCTGGGTACGCCGCAGGAGGTGTCCCAGGCGGTGTTGTGGATCGCCTCGGAACGGGCTTCTTTCTGCACCGGCAACCTGTTGTCGGTGGATGGTGGCTGGCACGCGACCTGAGGGTCATCCCCATGGCATGGCCAAGAAGCCATCGCTCGCAACACAACGACTGAAGGTAAAGGAATATGTATAGCCAGATTGGTACGCAGTGGATCGCCCGGCTGGAAATCGAGTACCTGCGGCGCTGGTATGCGCGGGCCACGGACCTGATCGGTTTGAATACCGAAGCGGGGATCGCCGAGGGCCGCGCCATCTACCACCGCATTTTCACGCCCGATGCCCGCATTGCCGCCACGGCGAAGGGGCAGGAAGTCTTCAGTGCCACCGGTCCCGACGCCTGGGTGGACGTGGCCGCCCAGGCCCTCGCACCCTTCGGCTCCACCCAGCACCTGATCGGCACCCAGCTGGTGAGTATCGAGACCCTGCCGGACGCCAGCGGCAAGGGCGGCAAGGCCACGATGACCAGCTACCTGCAGGCCTGGCACGATGCTCCCGATCGCCTGGTGGATATTTTTATCGGTACCTACCACGACACGGTGATCACCGTGCCGGGCAAGGGCTGGCAGATTGCGGCCATGGAGCTGGAGCAGGTGGCCGGCCAGGTCACCCAGCGCCAGGCGCCCGCCTGATTCGGGACGGCGCTGGCGTAATGATGGATGCAGGGCCGGGCGGGCGGCAATGCCGGGCTCAGGACCGGCCCGCCAGCAGGATATCCGCGGCGCGGTAACCCAGCGCCATGGCCGGCGCGTTGGTGTTGCCCGATATCAGCCCGGGCATGACCGAACAGTCGGCGACGCGCAGACCCTCGACGCCCCGCACCCGCAATTGCGGGTCGCAGACCGCGCCATCGTCGCCACCCATGCGGCAGGTGCCGGTGGCGTGCAGGCCACACATGGCCATGCGGTGGAAGGCATCCAGAATCTGTTCATCGCTCGGGCAGTCGGCGCCGGGCACCATTTCCCGCTCGATATACTGTGCCAGCGCCGGCTGCGCCGCCAGCTGGCGGATCAGTTTCACCGTGTCCACCGCCTGGCGACGGTCTTCCTCGTGTTCCAGCCAGTGGGGCGCGATGGCGGGCGCGGTGGCCGCCTGTGCACTGCGGATTTCGATGCTGCCCCGGCTGTGCAGGCGCAGCAACTGGCCGTAGATGGTCATGCCGGGTTCGGGGTCGATGGTGGACAGCGGCACCGGGTGCTTGTCGTCGCTGAGGGCGAAGTTGTAACCCCCCAGGAACAGTTGCAGGTTGGGTGGTCCTTCGCCCGAGCCGACCCGGGCGAAGGCGCCGATTTCAAAGGGACCGGTGGTCATCGGCCCCTGGCCCAGCAACTGGTACTGCGCAACACTGCGCAGCAGGCCGGGCCAGCGATAGTGGTGGTGGTTGCCGCCGCGGGTGTTGGTGCGGAACATGACCGAGAAGCCCAGGTGCTCCTGCAGGTTGCGGCCGACATGGGGACTGTCGCACACCACGGCAACCCCCGCCGCCTGCAGCACCGCCGCCGGCCCGATGCCGGAGCGCTGCAGCAGCAGCGGGCTTTCCAGGGCGCCCGCACAGACGATCACTTCGCCGCCACAGACAAACTCGCGCGTGTTGCCGGCTACGGAGGCAATCACACCGCTGGCGCGCTGCCCCTCGAAGGTGATGCGCTCGACCAGGGCTTCGGTGACCACCTCCAGATTGCGCCGCGCCCGCGCCGGGGCGATAAAGGCGGCGGCGCCTCCGGCCCGGCGCCCCTTGCGCACATTGTGGCTGTAGTAGCCGATGCGCGGACCGTGCAGGTCGTTGAGGTCCGCTGTCTGGGTCAGCCCCAGTTGCCTGCCGGCTTCGAGCATGCTGTCGCACAGGGGGTAGCGGTAGTGGCCGCCGGCGGTAATGTGGACCGGACCACCGCTGCCGCGGTAATCCGCCGCGCCCAGTTCGTGATCCTCGATGGCTTTCAGGGCGGCGTTCATGCTGTTCCAGTTCCAGCCCTCGCAGCCCAGCGCTTGCCAGTGATCGTAATCCGCCGGCTGGCCCCGGGACCAGATCATGCCGTTGATGGACGAGGATCCACCGAGGCCGCGACCGCGAATCCAGACTTCCGCCGGCTCTTCGCCACGGTCTTCACCGATCGGGTAGGACCAGATATAGCGGGGCATGTTGACCACCCGGGCGATGCCCTTGGGCATGCGAATCAGGTAGTCGTCGTTGCGCCCGCCCGCCTCCAGCAGCAGCACCCGCTGCGCCGGGTTTGCGCTCAGCCGGTTGGCCAGCACCGAGCCGCTGGAACCGGCGCCGATGATGATGTAGTCGTAGTGTGGCGGGACAGGAGATGGAGTGTTCACGGGCTGGGCCTCCGGGTGGTGTCCGGTGTCCGTTGCAGGGTGTCGCCCGCCGGACAGCGGGGTGTAAAAAGCCCGGCCGCGAACGACCGGGAAGGGCCGACTTCGTCAGGCACTCGAGCCGAACTCAGTAGTCACCAAAGTTGTACACCAGTTCCGCGCCGTAGGTTCGCGGCGGACGCGGGGTGGCGAAGGTGAACAGCGAGGAGTCATCGGCGTCGGGTGCCACCACGAAGGTGTGACTGTACTGGTCCTCGTCGGTCAGGTTGCGACCGAACAGGCCGATGCGCCAGTTTCCGAACTGGTAGCTCATGGAGGCGTCGAGCACGCCGTAGGCGTCCACATGGGTGCCGGGGAAGTCGGTCACGGTGCCGGCATAGTCGTCGCGCCAGTTCCAGGACAGGCGCCCGGTGAGGCTGCCCTCGCCGACATCCTGCAGGTAGTTCAGGGCCGCGGTATAGGTCCACTTCGGCGCCCGCCGCATGGGCAGGTCGGAGTTGTCGTCGTTGAGGGTACCATCGCCGAAAATACGGCCGACGAACTCGTCGTACTCGGCATCCAGGTAGCCGCCGTTGAAATCGACGCTGAAGTAGTCGTTGATGATGGTCGACAGTTCCAGCTCCAGTCCCTGGATGGTTGCCGCGCCCACGTTCATCACCGCGTCCTGGTTGCCCTGGCCGGGTCCCGGCAGCGGGATGTTCAGTTCCTGCTGCATGTCGTCGTAGTCCATGTAGAAGGCGGTCACGGCGTAGCGCAGGCGGCTGTCCAGGGCGGTGGCCTTGACGCCGATCTCGAAGTTGCTGACGGTCTCCGGCTCGAAGCCCTCATTGACGATCTCCGGGGAACTGGCGCGGATGCTGAAGCCGCCGCTGCGAAAACCGGTGGAGTAGGTGATGTAGGCCATCAGGTCCGCAGTCGGTTCCCAGCGCAGGCCGAGGCGGTAGATGACATCATCGTCGGTGCGTTTGCCGGAGGTGAGGGGCAGGGGGGTCAGGCCGAATACCGGCAGGGTGGTGGTTTTCCTGAGCTTCTTGGTTTCCTCGATGTAGCGCGCGCCCGCGGTGAGTATCCACTGCTCGCTTAGCCGGTAGTCGCCCTCGAAGTAGAAGGAATCGGAGTTGGATTCGGCGGTACCCTCCTGCAGCGAGCAGGCGGGGCCCTCGAAGCCGCAGGCGTCCACCGGTACGCCGATGAACAGTGAAATATCGGACTCGTTCACCCACTTGGTGAGCTCGGACTTCCACTTGAAGTAACCGGTGGTGAAAGTGAGGGGGCCACCGGCATCGTAGTCGAAGCGCAGCTCCAGGCTGTCCTGTTCATAGGCGTTGGGGCGATAGGCGTGAAAGAGTTCGGTCGGTGAGCCGTCGAAGTCGAGGAAGCTGACCTCGTCGATCTCCCGGTAGGCCCAGATCAGGGTGGAACTGAAGGCGTCGTTGATCTCCCAGTTCAGGTCGACCTGGTAGTCCTCGCTGTCCAGCTCGTAGTCCTGGATCAGGCCGCCGGCGCCCTTGCGGCGATCGCCGGACAGGGGTTTGTCATCACTCTGGGCGCAGGCGCCGAAACCCGCGCAAAGGTCGGCCAGGCTGCTGTTGATCGACAGCATGGGTGCCAGGGTGCCGTCCTGCTCGTACTTGTTGTACTGCACTTCGGCGCGGAAGGTGTCGGTAATGTCCCACAGCAGGTGGGCGCCGTAGCGGTCCTCAGTGGAGTCACCTTCACGCTTGCCGGTGGTGATGTTCCTGAAATACCCCGGCTGTTCGACCTTGGCCAGGTTGAGTTTCAATGCCGCGGCATCGCCCAGCGGGACGTTGAGCAAGCCCTCCAGGCTGTTGGCGTGGTAGCGTTCCGCCCGGGCCCGGACTTTTCCGGCCCACTGGCCGGGAATGGGCTTGGTGCGGTAGATGTTGATCACGCCGCCAACGGCGTTCTTGCCAAACAGCGTGCCCTGGGGCCCGCGCAGCACCTCGATGCGCTCCACGTCCAGCAGGTTCATGGCGTTGCCGGTATTGGTGCCCAGCGGCACGCCGTCCAGGTGAATCAGTACTGTGGGGTCGAAGGTCTTTTCCACGTCCTGGAAGCTGATACCGCGAATGGATATGCCGCCGCCGTTGGGAGTGCCGGCGGAAATGTTGTCGAACACCAGGTTCGGCGAGTACTGCACGATGCCGGTGGCATCACCCAGGAACGAGGCGTCGATGGTGTCCTTGCTGATCGCGCTGACGGCTACCGGGGCATCCTGGATGGACTCTTCTTTCTTCCTCGCTGTGACCATGACCTC
>JBKDZQ010000219.1:0-4990 GCA_047971325.1 Parahaliea sp. | reverse complement strand
GCCGAGTTCGAGCTGTGACAGGCAGCGCCCGATCTCGGTGTGCTTGTGGATCAGGGTGCGGCGCATGATCTCGGTGGGGTGGGCGGTGAGCACCAGCTCGATGCGCAGCTGGTCGATGGTGGCGAGAATAGCCTCGCGGCTGGCGCCCTCCTGCCCCAGCTCCGCCAGGGTGCTGGCGAGCTGGCGCGAGGCGGAGAACAGCGGGTCGGTCTGGCGCGACACGGTGTAGTGCTGGTCAGCGATGTTGGCGAGGTTGAGGAACTGGCTGAAGGCCCGGGCCACCGGCACCAGCTGGGCCTTGTCCAGCTGGCGCAGCACCGCCAGCAACTCGGCCAGCTCGACGTTGCTGTCCTCGCCGCTGGACAGGCGCGCGGTCTTGGACAGGCCGCGAATCTTTTCCACCAGCTGCAGGAAATCCTCGCCCTCGGCCTCGGCGATGGTGTCACCCAGCAGACGCCCGAGAAAGCTGACATTGCTGCGCAAGGCGCTGTAGTCCGCCTGCTCCTGTGTTTCCATATGTGGCTACCTGTTCGCCAGCTACCAATAATTCAGCTACTGCCAGCCATCCAGACGCGACAGCAGATCGCACACCCGGCTGGAGTAGCCCCATTCGTTGTCGTACCAGTTGAGCACCCGCAGATAGCGGCCGCCGGTCACGGCGCTGAAACCGGAATCGTAGATCGACGAGTGCGAGTTGCCAATGATATCCGAAGAGACGATGGGCTGGTCACTGAATTGCAAAATGCCTTTCAGGCGCTCCGAGGCCGCCGCCGCGCGCACCGCCTGGTGCACCTCGTCAACCTCCACCTGGCGGCCCAGCTTCACGAACAGGTCCACCACCGAACCGTCTGGCACCGGCACCCGGGCGGCGATACCGTGCAGCCGGCCCTTGAGCTGGGGCAGCACCTCGCCCACCGCCCTGGCGGCACCGGTGGAGGTGGGAATGATATTCTCCGCCGCGGCGCGGCTGCGGCGCCAGTCGGAGTGCGGCACGTCGGCCAGGCGCTGGTCGTTGGTGTAGGCGTGCACGGTGTTGATGACGCCCTCCTCGATGCCAAACGTTTCATCCAGCACCCGCGCCATTGGCGCCAGACAGTTGGTGGTGCAACTGGCGTTGGAGATGATGCGGTGATCGGCGCTCAGGCCGTCTTCATTGACGCCCAGCACCACGGTGTAGTCCACCGGGTCCGCCGCCGGCACGGTGAGCACCACGCGCGCGGCGCCCGCCGCCAGGTGCTGCTCCAGTTGCGCGCGCTTGCGGAACACGCCGGTGGATTCCACCACCGCGTCGATGCCCAGCTCCGCCCAGGGCAGCGCCGCGGGGTCGCGCTCGCTCAGCAGCTTGGCCCGGCTCTTGGGCGTGACAAAATGGCCATCCTCCAGTTTCAGGCTCTTGCCGAAGGGGCCCATGATGGTGTCGTAGTTGAGCAGGTAGCGCAGGGCGTCGGGGTCGAACAGGTCGTTGATGGCAACCACGTCCACCCCCTCCACGTTTTCCAGGATACGGAATACAGAGCGACCGATACGGCCAAAACCATTGATGGCAATTTTCATTACGCGGCCTCCCGCTTGCGGTCCAGTTCGGCGTACAGGCGCACCACGTCGAGCATGCGCGCGGCGTGACCCAGGCTTTCATACCAGCTCAGGCACTTGATGATGTGGTCTCCGGCCTTGATGGTGCCCTTGGTGTCGAACAGCAGGGAGTGGGGGTTGCCGATCACATCGGAGGACACGATCGGGTCCTCCACCACGCTGACCACGCCGGGGTAGTTGACGGCCTCCTCGCGCAACGCCTGGTTGATGTCCCCGGCGCTCACCGCGTCGTCCGCCATCACCAGGCTCAGGTCCAGCAGGCAGCCCTCGTGGATCGGTACATTGAGGGCCGAGGTGATGATTTTGCCCTCCATGTCCGGCAGGATGTGGCCCAGCCACCGGCTGGCCTCGTGGTGGTTGGGAATGATGTTCTCGGCGGCGGAGCGGCTGCGGCGGAAGTCGGAGCCGGCGTAGTCCTGCAGCGTCTGGTCTGAGGTGTAGGCATGCACCGTGGTCATGCTGCCGCATTCGATGGCGAAGCGCGCCGACAGGATGTGCAGCAGCAGGCTGAGGGCGGTGGTGGTGGCGGAACCGGCGGAGATCATGCGATCCTCTACGCGGATGCCATCGCCATTGATGCCCGGCACCACGATGCGGTCGATCGCGTCCAGCGGCAGGGTCCGCTGCAATACCCGCGGAGCCCCGTTGCCCAGGTGGTCGAGCATGCTGGCCTGGTCACGGTACTTGCCGGTGGCGTCGATTACCATATCCACCCCAAACACGTCCCAGGGCATTTCCGCCGGCCGGTCGATGCGCATCAGCCGCGCGCGGAAGCGACGGTTGACGAGAAAGTTGCCATCGAGGCTGTAGCCGCTGGCATCGGGTACCTCGGAGCACAGCAGGTAGCGCAGGATGTCGGGCTTGCCGATATCGGCGATGGCCACCACCTGGACATCGTCGCTGCGGGTGGCGAGGTCATAGATCTGGCGGCCAATCCGGCCAAAACCCATGATCCCGATGCGGATCGGTCGTTGCGCTGCCATATCAATCACTCCGTCATAAATCAGTCCTGCACCATGGCCTCGGCGGCCAGGGTAGCAATGCGATCCCACGCCCCCGCGTCGACCAGCGCCGGCGCCACCATCCAGGAGCCGCCGCAGCAGACCACATTGGGCAGGGCCAGGTAGTCGCGGAAATTGTCCGGGCCGAGGCCGCCGGTGGGGCAGAAGCTGACCGCCGGAAAGGGCCCCGCCAGGGCCTTGAGCAGGGGCATGCCACCCACCGCGGCGGCGGGAAAGAGCTTGAAGGTGTCCAGGCCGTGATCAAGGCCGAGCATGATCTCGGAGGGAGTGGCGACCCCCGGCACCATGGCCACGCCGCTGTCCCGGGCGGCGGCCAGCAGGGCGGCGGAGGAACCGGGGCTGACCGCGAAGTCGATGCCGGCGGACTGCGCCGCCGCCAGTTCCCGCGAGTTGGTTACGGTACCGGCGGCCACCAGCATCTGTGGCACCTCCTGCTTGACCGCGCGGATCGCTTCCAGGGCCGCCGCCGTGCGCAGGGTGATTTCCACCGCGTGCATGCCGCTGGCGGCCAGGGTCCGCGACAGCTTCACCGTACCCGCCACATCGGTGGCCGTCACCACCGGCAGCACCCGGCAGCGGCCCAGGAGGGCTCTGATTTCATCCGGGGTCATCATGATTGCGCTCTTCCTCGGGTCATGGCCGCTCCTGGCTGAAAAGTAATTTTATTATATTTTTATGCGATGTGAGGACAGGAAACCCAAATCATGACCTTGATGGCGAAAATGCGTGACACCCGGGCCCGGCGCAGCGAGCCGGAACACAAGCTGCTCGAATACATCCCCGCCGACCCGGAAACCGTGCTCGACAGCTCCGATACCTGCGCCGACCACCTGCGGGCGGTGAAAAACAGCGTGGATGGCACACGCAGTTGGTAGAAGCGGCATATTTACACGGTTTTGGTCCAGTTCGGGCTTGTAGTTCCTCCCTGAACCGGTACCCTTGCCGCGTCCTCCCCTCTCCCGCAATCCCAGGTGATACCCGCTGATGAAGGCGCTGCACACCGTTACCTCGTTACTGCTGTCCACAGCCCTGCTGCTGATTGGCCACGGCATGCAGGTAACCTTGTTGCCGCTGCGCGGCGCGGCCATCGGTTTCTCGGAATTCCAGATCGGCGTGAGCGCCTCCGCCTACTACCTCGGCTTTGTCGGCGGCGCGCTGGTGATTCCGCGAATCATTGCCAAAGTGGGCCATATCCGCAGCTTCGCCGTGCTCACCGCCATCTTCGTCACCGCCCTGCTGGCCCTGGAGATGCTGAACAACTGGGCCGTCTGGCTGCTGCTGCGCGCCGCCACCGGCGCCATGATCTGCGGTCTGTACACGGTAATCGAGAGCTGGCTGAACGACCAGTCGACGGCGCAATCCCGCGGCCAGGTGCTGTCGATCTACACCTTCATCGTACTCATTGCGATGGCCGCCGGCCAGAGCCTGATCAACGTTGGCCCCATCCTTGAAGCCACACCCTTCATGCTGGCCGCCATCTTCCTGGCCCTGGCCATCGTGCCGGTGGGCCTCACCAGCCGGCTGGCGCCGGCGCCGCTGGAATCCACCCGCACCCGCTTCAGCCTGCTGTACCGGCGCTCACCTCCGGCCTTCGCCGGCGCCATCCTCTCCGGTTTGGTGGTCGGTGGCTTCTGGTCGCTGGGGGCGGTGTTCGCCCGGCGCTACGGCGAATCGCTGACCGATGTGACCCTGTTCATCACCACCGCCGTCACCGGTGGCGCGCTGATGCAGTACCCCATCGGCTGGCTATCCGATCATGTGGACCGGCGCCGGGTGATGCTGACCCTGTGCCTGCTCGGCGCCCTGGCCTGCGCCGCCGTGGCCCGCAGCGTCGGCCAGCCCTGGCACCTGGGCACGGTGTTCCTGTTCGGCGCCTGCACCATGCCCATGTACGCCATCTCCCTGGCCATGGCCGCGGACAACTCCAGCAGCGGTGAATTCGTGGAGATCGGCACCTCGGTACTGATGCTCAACTCCCTCTCCGCCGCCACCGCCCCGCTGCTGCTGGGCCAGTTGATGACCGCCCTGACCCCGGTGGTGCTGTTCTGGGCCTCCTCGGCCCTCTGCGGCGTATTCTCCCTGTACATGGCCTTCCAGTGCACCCGCAAGCGGGCCTTCGCCGTGGAGGAGCAGACCCCCTTCTCCGCGGCGGGCACCGAAGCCGCCCCCACCGCCTTCGACCTCGACCCCCGGGGCCTGGAGGATGAAGTGGGCGACCGGGTGCCGGAGGTGCTGGCGCTGGAGATAGGGGAGCCGGCCGTCGCGGAGCAGGCGACACAGGAACAGGGCATCACCGCGGCAGAGGGATCGACGCCGGCAGCGACGGCTGGTGGTGAAACCGCGCCCACAGGCGACGATCACGACCCTCATCGCTA
>JBKDZQ010000218.1:0-9897 GCA_047971325.1 Parahaliea sp. | reverse complement strand
CTCGTCCTCGGCCACCAAGGGGTCGCCGCCGCTGAGAATGACTTCCCTGATGCTGGTGTCTTCCCTGACATAGTTGAGTACTTCGTGCCATTCACCGCGACTGTTGCGGTGCTCCCCATAGGGAAAGTGGCGACGAAAACAATAACGACAGTTTATGGCACAGCCGCTGGCCACCACTAGCAAAAGACGGCCGTGATACTTGTGAATAATGCCGGATCGGGCAATGGCACCGCCCACTTCACCAGTGGGGTCCCGATTGAAGCCCGCTGCGGGAAGGGTTTCCGCCTCGGTGGCCAGCACCTGGCGCAGCAGGGGGTCGTGCGGGTCACCGTAGCGCATGCGCTGTACAAAGGCCTGCGGCACGCGCAGGCGAAAATCGCGGCAGGCGGCCTCGCTGTAACCCACCTCGACGGGTGACAGGCCCAGTGCCCGCAGCAGGCTGGCGCCATCGCTGTGGGCCGTGCGCAACTGCTCCCGCCAGTCTTCTACCAGCGAAATCGGCTGCAAGGCGGTGCGTGGTGACATACTGCGTGCGGTCAGCCCAGGCGGTCTCTCAGTGCGTAGAATAGCATACCCGCCACCAGTCCGGGCCAGCGCAGCGCGGTGCCGCCGGGAAAGCGGGGTGAGGGCACCCGGGCCATGACATCAAAGCGACCGGCCTGGCCGTCGATGGCTTCCGCCAGTAGTTTGCCGGCGAGGGTGGCGGTGGGCAGGCCGTGGCCGGAGAAACCGTGGGCGTACAGTACCCGGCCCGACAGTCGTCCAAAGTCCGGCATGCGGTTCATGGTGATCGCCAGGGTGCCACCCCAGCCGTAGTCGATGCGGGTTTCCTCCAGTTCCGGGTAGATGCGCAGCATGTACTTGCGCACAAAGCCCTTGATGTCCCTGGGGAAGCGGCGGGAGTAGGACTCACCGCCACCAAACAGCAGGCGCCGGTCGGCGGAGAGCTTCCAGTAGTTGATCACGAACAGGCTGTCGGACATGGACGTGTCGTCGCGGATCAGTCGCCGGGCGAGGGGTTCCGGCAGCGGCTCGGTGGCCAGCATGTAGTTGTTGATGGGCATGATGCGCCCGGCGGTGCGCGGCTCCAACTTTTCCAGGTAGCCGTTGCAGGCCAGTACCAGAAAGCGCGCCTGCAACTGGCCCTGGTCGGTGTGCACAAGCACCTGCTCCCCCTCCCGGTAGTGCAGCACGCGGCTGCCTTCGTGCAACCGGGCGCCGAGGCTGTGGGCCGCCGCCGCGAGTCCGAGGGCAAAATTCAGAGGGTGCAGGTGGCGGGCGCCGCTGTCCAGGGTCGCACCGTGAAAGCCCCGGGCGCTGGTCAGTTCGGCCAGTTCCTCCCGCTCCACATAGCGCAGCTGCCGGTAGCCGTAGTGTTGGTCCAGGTGCTGCACATGGTCGCGCAGGCCGGCGACGTCGCCGGCCTTGGAGGCCAGATGCAGGTTGCCCGCCCTGAGATCGCAGTCGATGCGGTATTCCCCGATCAGCGAGCACACGGTGTCGACCGCTTCCAGGCCCAGTTGCCACAGCGCCTGCGCCGCCTCCTGGCCGACCCACTTTTCCAGGTCCTGCTGGTCGGCGCGCTGGCCGGTGGCCACATGGCCGCCATTGCGTCCGGAGGCACCCCAGCCGATTTTGTTGGCCTCCAGCAGTACCACACTGTAGCCCAGCCGGCGCAAATGGATGGCGGAGGAAAGGCCGGTATAGCCGCCCCCGATGATACAGACATCGGCGCTGCTTTCGCCCTGCAAGGAGGGGAACGATAACACTTGCTTCACGCTGGCCGCGTACCATGAGTCGACGTGGGGCTGGTTTTGTGCGATCAGGGGCATGAACAATGCTACCGATGAGAGGGGTCAATATCTGTCCAGTCGGGGCTAATTCCCTTGCGGGGCCTCCGGGGGTACAGGATACTCACCGTTTTACAGGCTTTGGAACCCCAATGGATACCGATGTAAAGGCGATCAGGGACTGGCTGAAGGAGCACCGTATTTCCGAGGTGGAATGCCTGGTACCGGACATGGCCGGTAACGCCCGCGGCAAGTTCATTCCCGCCAGCCAGTTTCTGAACACCGGTCATCCCAAGCTCCCCGAGAGTATTATGATCCAGACCGTCACCGGTGAATACTGTGACGAGCACTGGGATTTTGTCGAGCCCACCGATGCCGACATGATCCTGAAACCCGATCTTTCCACCCTGCGGGTGGTGCCCTGGGCGCGGGAGCCCACTGCCCAGATCATCCACGACTGCTACAAGCCCGGTGGTGAGCAGCTGCACCCGCTGTCCTCGCGCTCGGTGCTGCGCAATATTCTCAGCCTCTACGAAAAGGCCGGCCTCAAGCCGGTGGTGGCGCCGGAGGTGGAGTTCTACCTGGTGGCCAAGAACACCGACCCGGACTACGAGCTGATGCCCCCCAAGGGGCGCTCCGGTCGTCGCGAGTCGGCGCGCCTGTCCTACAGTATCGACGCGGTGGCGGAATTCGAGGACTTCGTGGCGGACATGTACGACTATGCCGACGCCCAGTCCCTGCGGGTGGACACCCTGATCCACGAGAACGGCGCGGCGCAGATGGAAATGAATTTCCTGCATGGCGAGGCCATGGACCTGGCGGACCAGGTCTTTGTGTTCAAGCGCACCGTGCGCGAAGCGGCGCACAAATACGGTATGTACGCCACCTTCATGGCCAAGCCGATGCAGCGCGAGCCCGGCAGCGCCATGCACCTGCACCAGAGCGTGGTGCGCCTGGACAACGGCGAGAACATCTTTGCCGATCACAACGGCCAGTTTACCGATGCCTTCATGGGCTACATCGGCGGTCTGCAGCGCTACACCCCGGAGCTGATCAGCCTGTACGCGCCCAATGTCAATTCCTACCGCCGCCTGGCGCCGGACATCTCCGCTCCCATCAACCTCAACTGGGGCTACGACAACCGCACCACTGCCTTTCGCGTACCCCACGACCTGCCCTCCGCCACCCGTGTGGAGAACCGCTTTCCCGGAGCCGACGCCAACCCCTACCTGGTCATCGCCGCCTCCCTGGCCAGCGGTTACCTGGGCATGCAGCAGGGGCTGCAGCCCAGCAAGCCCCACCAGGGCACCGCCAATGTCGACGAGGTGGAAGTGGCGCGTACCCTGGAGGAGGGGCTGCGCCTGTTGCACGATACGCCGGAGCTGCAGGACATGTTCGGCGACCTGTTCCTGCGCGCCTATGCGGCGGTGAAACTCGATGAATTCGAGGAGTTCAACCAGGTCATCAGTTCCTGGGAGCGGGAGCACTTGCTGTTGCAGGTGTGAGTCGACCAACGCCTTTGAAAGCGCGGCCTGCGGGCACTTGTGGGGCAGTACGATATCACCGACGCCACCCGTTGGGCGATTGAGCCGTCCTATGCCGACCCCGGGCGCGCCTATCTGGCCGGGGCGCTGGGCAAGGACGAGCAGACACTGGCGGAATTTCCACCGGTTGCCAATGCGGACAAAATCAAGGCGCCAGTGTTTCTGGCCCACGGTGGCGAGGACAAGCGCACGCCCATCGAATGCGCCCGGGCACTGGAGGCCGCGCTGTGCAAGGCGGGAGTGCCGGTTGTCACCCGGTACTACGCAAGGGTGGGCGCGGTTACTACACCACGCAGGCCAATATAGCGTTCAACGACAGCTTGCTAGAATTCCTCGACGACAATATCGGCGGTTGATCCGAACCCGGTGAGGGGGTGGAATGATGGCCCCTAGAGATCCTCATCCAGCCCGATATGGTCGATACGCGGGTATTCGCACCATTTGAAGACCTGACGATGGTCGCAGATCATGCAGCGGTGTTGGGTATCACCGGTCTTTGGATCGGTGTCGCCGCTGCGGGCCATCATGCCGTTGCCGCAGGCATCGCAGACGTAGTTGACTTCCACCGGTCGTACTTCACGTTTCATCTCGGGCATTGCCTGGTCTCCTGAAGTGATGTTCCTATGCTAGCGCGACTGTTCCCGCAGCGAAAGCAGCCTTGATTATGAAGCCGCGCCGGGTAAGCTGTGGTCCAACTTGACAGGATGCGCCGCGCTTGGATACCGAACTGCTGAGAACGTTTCTTGAGGTCCGCAATACCCGACACTTCGGCAAGGCGGCGGACAACCTCTGCATTACCCAGGCGGCCGTCAGCGCACGTATCAAGCAGCTCGAGGAGGTCCTGGGGGCCTCGCTGTTCAGTCGCGGCCGCAACAATATCCGGCTCAGTGTCGAGGGCGAGCAGCTGGTACCTCATGCCGAGAGCATGCTGCTGGCCCTGGCGCGGGCGCGACAGGCGGTGCGCCTGGGGCTGGATGACCGCAACCGGCTGCGGGTGGGGGTGAGTCGGGGCCTGTGGGCCGAGCCCCTGCAGAAGAGGCTGGCGGCGCTGCGCAAAGACCGGCCCGAACTGCGGGTCGGCGTGCTGGAATGGGGGTCGGGCGAGATGATCGCCAAGCTGCTGGATCGTTCCCTGGACTGTGCCTTGCTATGTGGCCCTCCCGGGCTGGCCGAGCTGGAGGTGGTCGTGCTGGGGGCGTTCAGCCTGCGCCTGTATGGCTCTGCCGGGCGACAGTCGTCGCTGGCCCGGGCCATGGATGCCCACTATGTTTACCTGGACTGGGGCGACAGTTACGCCAGTTTCCACAGCCGCCAGTTTGGCGAGCAGGTGGTGCCGCGCCTGCACACCGATATCGCCGCTCTGGCCCTGGCCGCGGTGAGAGAGCAGGGCGGTGCCTGCTATCTGCCGGCCAGCCAGCGCCAGGCGCTGGCGCAACAGGGCCTGGCGCCGGTACGCGGGGCGCCGGTGTTCACGCGTCAGCTATCGATGGTATTTCACCCGGACGCCCCCCAGCGTGAACTGATCGAAGGTGTCGCGCGAAGCTTCGCGGGGATGAAAGTCTGACGTTGGAGGAGCGATTAAAAAGAACATCCCCAAATGCGGAACCTCGCATTCGCGGATGCCCGTACTGGCAACGGTCGCGGCAGTGGTACCACTGCCGCGCTAGAAGTCTTCCAGCTCCAGGTCATAGAAACCCAGTTCTTCGCGCAGGCGCCGTTGTTCCAGGCGCTGCTCCGCACGGCGGCGTTTTTCCGCCAGACGCTGTTTTTCACTGGATGCGGGAATAAAATCCTCGTCGACGCTGGAGATGTCGCCCAGCAGCGGCTCGAAGAAGTCGTCGATCGCATCGTTGCTTACTGTACCCTGGTTTGTGTCACCCATTTTTCCTGCCTCCAGATGAAGTTTTCCACGTCATCCCGGCGCAAATATCACCCAGGATTTTCGGGCTGTAAATCAAAATTTTATTGGGTTTACGATAAATAAAGTTTGTTGTACAGGTGGCCGCAAAGAGAGCCGGTAGCGTCGATTTGCGCTTCCCTGCGCAAGTGGGTCTGTGGGCGGGTAGTCCCTGGTCGTCCATGACCAGCCGATCGACGCTACCGGCCCTCCAGTGTTTTAGCAAAAGTCATGCCAGCGCCTTTTGGCCGGCAAGTGGGGTGAATTTGCCCAGGGGAGCTGGCCAGCTTCTGCCCGTGGACGTGTCCGGACGTGTCCGGTTGCCGTGAAACGTCAGCCCTGTGACAGTGCGGCCAGGATGCGGGTTGCCACGCTGTCGGCGCTGCTGTCGCCGGCATCGATGGTGATGTCGGCATAGCGTTCGTAGAGGGGGGTGCGCTCGGCGTAGACGTCGGCGAAGCTCTGGCTGGCGTCGCTGGCGATGCCCCGCAGCGGGGAGGCCGCCACGCGGCGTTCGAGGGTGGCCAGGTCGGTGCAGAGATAGATCACCGGCCCCGCTTCGCGCAAGCGCTGCATGATGGCATCGCTGTACACCACGCTGCCACCGGTGGAGATGACGGCATGCTCCAGGTCCACCGCCAGCAGTATCTCTTCCTCTATTTGCCGTAGCGCCAAGTGGCCGCGGCGCTCGACGATGTCCTGCAGGGTGGCCTCCTCGCGCAACTGGATGGCGAGATCAGTGTCGGTGAAGGCCAGCCCGGCCAGCTTGGCCAGCACCACGCCCACAGTGCTCTTGCCGGCGCCGGGCATGCCGATCAGGTTGATGGTGACGGGCAGATGAAGACTGGTCATGGCGGCGTCCGCGGTGGTTTCGCGGCGACATTATCCAACTGGCGCCGGATAACACAAGCGATGTGTGGCCGGTGCCTAGGCCGCCCAGTCGCGCTGGGCGTGGAACTGGCGCGAGAGATAGTCCATCTGGTCGGCCAGAATCCGCTCCTTGGCCAGGAAGTGCCATTCCCAGATATTGGGGCGGAAAGGTACCGCCAGCAGGGGCATGCCCGCCTCTTCCGGGGTCCGGTTGTCCTTGGCCCAGTTGCAGCGCTTGCAGGCTGCCACCACGTTTTCCCAGCGGTCCCCGCCGCCGCGAGAGGTGGGCAGCACATGGTCGCGGGTCAGTTCGCAGCGGCTGAACTGGCGGCCGCAGTACAGGCAGCGGTGATCGTCCCGGCGAAACAGGGTGCGGTTGCACAGGGGTAGGCTGAAGCCCTGCATGATTCTGCCCTGCAGGGCGATGATGGGTTGCAGTTCGATGCTGGAACGCTGGCCGGTACGGCGCTGTATTCCCCCGAAAATCGGCGGCAAAGGTGCCCCTACGCCGTAGACGACGTCACCTCTGACATAGGCGCAAGCCGCCTCCTGCGAGCTGATCCAGCCGCGTGGTTGGCCCGCAAGGTCCAGTTTCAGGATAGTTTGCATGGGCTGCCACAGTAGAGGGGTGTTGCCAAACTACTGCAAATTGTCCGGGGAAACAATTGCGGCAATATGACAAAGACCGCCCGTCGCAACCGCGGCGGGCTATTGTGCCCGCCAGCTCGCCTCGACCAGGCACTGCTTTCCGGCCAGCACGCGACCGGTAAAGGTGGCGCCGGGGGGAACCTCGCCGACCCCGGCGGGGGTGCCGGTCATGATCAGGTCGCCGTCTTCCAGCTGCATGAAGGTGCGCAGCTGTTCCAGGATGACCGCCGGCGGGTACAGCATCCATTCCACGCCGCCCTGCTGGCGGCGCTCGCCGTCGATGTCCAGGGTGAGGCCCAGTGCCTTGCTGCCGCTGGCGGGCAGGGGCACGAAATCGCTGAACAGGGCGGCGCCGTCGAAGGCCTTGGCGCGCTCCCAGGGCAGTCCGCTGGCCTTCAACCGGCCCTGCAACTGGCGCCGGGTCAGGTCCAGCCCGAAGCCGACGGCCGCCAGTTCCCCTCCCTGGACCATGAAGACCAGCTCGCCCTCGTAGTGCAGCGGTTCGCCAAAGTGGGCGCGCAGGGTGTTGCCGATGGCGGAATTGGGTTTGAGGAAGACCACCATGTCCGCGGGAATCTCGTTGCCAAGTTCCTCAATATGCGCCACATAGTTGCGGCCCACGCAGACGATTTTGGAAGGTGTTACCGCCTGTCCGGCGAAGCTGACGCTGTGCATGCTGCGGTCCTGCTGTTGCAACGGCCTAGTTTGAGTGTAGTGCCTCGCGGGTGCCGGCGGCTAGGAGTCTGGGCGGCAGAAGGTCATCCTTGGACAATATGGACGCCGAACCTGGGGTAGCCCGCATGGCCACCCGTTACCGCCCGTATTCGCCCGATCAAGTGTTGCTGCCGCCGTTGCTGGGAGAATGGCTGCCGGATGGCCACTTGGCGTACTTCGTCAGCGACACGGTCGATGCGCTGGATTTGAGCGCGTTTTTCCCCGTTGCGCCGGTGCTGGTGCCCGCAACCAGCCGTTCCATCCGGCGATGTCTTCGACAAGCTGCCAATGCTCTGAAACTGGCTCCGAAACGCAAGCCATGCGCCCGCTGTCCGCCGCGGCCTCTTTTGCTATAATCGCCCGCCTTTTTCGGGCAATGCTGCCCCATTCAACCGGACTGGAGAGGACCATGGTCGAGCGCAAGGCAACGGTGAGTCGCGACACGCTGGAGACCCAGATCACCGTCACGGTGAACCTGGATGGTTCCGGGCGCTCCACATTCGACACCGGTGTGCCCTTCCTGGAGCACATGATGGACCAGATTGCCCGTCACGGCCTGCTGGACCTGGACGTCAGGGCCAAGGGCGACACCCACAATGATGACCATCACACGGTGGAGGACATCGGCATCACCCTCGGCCAGGCGGTGGCGAAAGCGGTGGGCGACAAGAAGGGTATCCTGCGCTACGGCCACGCCTATGTGCCGCTGGACGAGGCCCTGTCGCGGGTGGTGGTGGACTTTTCCGGTCGCCCGGGGCTGGAGTTCCACGTGCCCTTTACCCGCGCCGCCATCGGCGCCTTCGACGTCGATCTGTTCAGCGAGTTCTTCCATGGCTTTGTCAACCATGCCAGGGTGACCCTGCACGTGGACAACCTGCGCGGCCACAACAGTCACCACCAGGCGGAGACGGTGTTCAAGGCCTTTGGCCGCGCCCTGCGCATGGCGCTGAGCGCCGACCCGGCGATGGCCGGCGTCACTCCGTCCACCAAGGGTGTGCTGTAGGCCAGCCATGTCACAGCGAGTCGCGGTGATCGACTACGGCATGGGCAACCTGCATTCCGTGGCCAGCGCCCTGGCCCACGTGGGTGCGGGCGAGGTGCAGGTGACCTGTGATCCGGCGCTGATTCGCGCCGCCGACCGGGTGGTGTTCCCCGGTGTTGGCGCCATCCGCGACTGCATGGCGGAAATCCGCCGCCTGAAGTGCGACGAG
The DNA here is from genome assembly GCA_047971325.1 of Parahaliea sp. GTDB lineage: Bacteria > Pseudomonadota > Gammaproteobacteria > Pseudomonadales > Halieaceae > Parahaliea. The sequence continues at coordinate 1,223 of JBKDZQ010000218.1, read as the reverse complement.
ATCATCGCCGCCGCCCTTGGCGAGCAGCGCCAGCCGGTGCTGGCCATCTGCGTGGGCATGCAGGCACTGATGAGCCACTCGGAGGAAAACGGTGGAGTGGACTGTCTTGGCATTCTCCCCGGGCAGGTGCGACACTTTTGCAGCTCCCTCGGGGGCCAGCCCCTGTTGGGCGCCGCTGGCGAGCGTCTCAAGGTGCCGCATATGGGCTGGAACGAGGTGAAGCAGAACCGCCCCCATCCCCTTTGGCAAGGCATTGCCGATAACAGCCGCTTCTACTTTGTGCACAGCTATTACGTGCACGCCGAGGATCGCAGGCTGCAGGCCGGTGCCCTGCACTACGGGGTGGAGGCCGATGCCGCCATCGCCACCGACAATCTGTTCGCCGTGCAGTTCCACCCGGAAAAGAGCCACACCGCCGGGTTGCAACTGCTGCGCAATTTTCTGGAGTGGAGCTCCGCATGCTGATTATTCCCGCCATCGACCTCAAAGACGGCCAGTGCGTGCGCCTGCGCCAGGGCCTGATGGACGACTCCACCGTATTCTCCCACGACCCGGTGGCCGTGGCCCGGCGCTGGGTGGAGGCCGGTTGCCGCCGCCTGCACCTGGTGGACCTGAACGGTGCCTTCGCCGGCACCCCGGTCAACGGCGAGGTGGTGACCGCCATCGCCGCCGCCTACCCGCAGCTGCCGATCCAGATTGGCGGCGGTATCCGCGATCTCGACACCATCGAGCACTATGTGCGGGCGGGGGTGAGCTACGTGATCATCGGCACCAAAGCGGTGAAGGAGCCGGCTTTCGTCCTTGATGCCTGTCGCGCCTTCCCCGGCAAGGTCATCGTCGGCCTGGATGCGAAGGACGGCAAGGTCGCCACCGACGGCTGGGCGGAAGTCTCGCAAGTGCTAGCCACCGACCTGGCCAAACGTTTCGAAAGTGACGGCGTATCCGCTATCGTTTACACCGACATCGCACGCGACGGTATGATGCAGGGGGTGAATGTGGATGCCACCGTGGCCATGGCCCGCGCTTCCCGCATCCCGGTGATCGCCTCCGGCGGTATCACCAATCTCGATGATATCCGCGCTCTCAAGGCGGTGGCTGGCGAGGGCATCTGCGGTGCCATTACCGGCCGCGCCATCTACGAGGGTACGCTGGACCTGGCCGTGGCCCAGCACCTTTGTGACGAGGCGGCCTGAAATGGGTCTGGCCAAGCGCATCATCCCCTG
>JBKDZQ010000217.1:0-1899 GCA_047971325.1 Parahaliea sp. | reverse complement strand
CGCCAGTTTGCGGATGTCCCGGGGGCGCAGGCGGGCGCGCTGGCTGATCAGGTCGATCACCACGAAATCGTTGCCGGCGCCGTGCATCTTGGTGAACTTCAGGTTCATGGCGGCGCTCAGTCCTGTGCCGGCAGCAGTTGTTCGCCGCGCAGCAGGTCTTCGATGCTCTCGCGGCGCCGGGCCAGGTGCAGCCGCTCGCCATCGACCACCACTTCGGCGGCGCGGGGGCGACTGTTGTAGTTGGAGCTCATTGCGAAGCCATAGGCGCCAGCGCCGAACTGGGCCAGCAGGTCGCCGTCGGCGATGGCCAGTTCGCGGCCCTTGCCCAGGAAGTCGGCGGTTTCGCAGACCGGGCCGACGATGTCCCAGCTGCGGCTGTCCGCCTCCGGCCGTGGCCGCACCGGCTGGATATCCATCCAGGCCTGATACAGGGCGGGGCGGATCATGTCGTTCATGCCGGCATCCACCAGGGCGAAATTGTGGTCGGGGGTGGGCTTGGTGTATTCCACCCGGGTGAGCAGCAGGCCGGCATTGGCAACGATGGAGCGGCCGGGCTCCACAATCAGCTGTAGCTCGCGTCCGCCTAGCTCCGCGCGCACCGCGGCGATGTACTCGGCAATGGCGGGCGGCTGTTCGTCGCGGTAGCGTACGCCGAGGCCGCCGCCCAGATGCAGGTGGTGGATGTGGATACCCTCCGCCGCCAGGGTGTCGGCCAGTGCCAGCAGGCGGTGGAGGGCGTCGACAAAGGGGCTGAGCCCGGTGAGCTGGGAGCCGATGTGGCAGTCCATGCCCCGCACACTCACATGCGGCAGCGCGGCGGCGCGGCGGTAGACCTGCAGCGCCTCGTCCACGGTGACGCCGAACTTGTTCTCGCGCAGGCCGGTGGAGATGTAGGGGTGGGTGCGGGCGTCCACGTCGGGGTTGACCCGCACCGACACCGGCGCCACCTTGCCGAGCTCGCCCGCCACCCGGTTCAGCACTTCCAGTTCGGCGGCGGATTCCAGGTTGAAACAGTGAATGCCGGCTTCCAGCGCCCGTGCCATCTCGGCGGCGCGCTTGGCGACCCCGGAGAACACGGTCTTGGCCGGGTCGCCACCGGCGGCCAGCACCCGTTCCAGCTCGCCCACCGACACGATGTCAAAACCCGCCCCGCACCGCGCGAGAATGTTCAGCACCGCCAGGTTGGAGTTGGCCTTGACCGCATAGCAGGTGAGGTGGCCCTCGCCCAGCGCCGCCTGATAGGCCGCCAGCGACTGCTCCAGCGCTGCGCGGGAGTAGACATAGCAGGGGGTGCCGTACTGCTCGGCGATGCGGGTGGCGCTCACGCCCTCGGCGTACAGCTCGCCCTGTTGGTAGTGAAAATGTGTCATGGGCCTGTTCAGTCGGTGGTGGCTGGGTTGCTGCCGGAGGCCGCGGCGGGTGTCTGCACGGCGTCGGGAGCGGGCGGTTCGGGCATGTACAGGGGGCCGGTCTGCCCGCAGCCCTGCACCAGCAGCACCAGCCAGTACAGGAGGAGGGCGGTGAATCGCTGTTGCATGGTATGGGTTCCGCTGTCAAAGCGGTCGATTATAGCCATTGCCGGAATCGGGTGCGAGCAGCAGCGGACCTGCCGGGCACCGAGCTGGCCGCGCCCGCCTATGGCACAATCACATAGTCCGGGTTGGCCACGCTGAAAGCGGCCTCGCGGTCCGCGGCCGGTGGAGAGATCCACTGGGTATTGATCGTGCGCTTGAGGGTCTTGGCCTCGGCACCGCGCAGGTGCACCTGCCGGTCCCAGCCCTGGGTGTAGACCGCACCCCAGGGCCCCAGGTCGAGACAGGTCACATACTTCGGCTGGCTGTAGGGGTGCAGCGGCAGTCCCACCAGTTCCGCCGCCGCGTTGTGGCCGGACACCCGGCC
>JBKDZQ010000216.1:0-3409 GCA_047971325.1 Parahaliea sp. | reverse complement strand
GTTGCTGCGGCCGTCATCAAAGGCGCCGGATTCCGTCACGGTGGCCTCTATAGGGTGCCTCTGTCCCCCTGCCAGCTCACGGCAGGCGCTCATGGGCGGGGTTACGGCGTGTTTCGACCTGCGGTGCCGGCACCAGCGGCCTAGTGCGGTGGTAGGCCTTGAGTCAGCGCCATCGGCACTAGCCCGGTTGTGTGGCAATGATGTGACGGCTCGGTGATGGTCCGTGTTGGGATTGCCGTCACTGCAAACTATAATGATCAGTACCCATTCACGGGATAGCCTGTTTTTATGCGTACCTCCATCACCACCGGACTGGCCACTGTGCTGCTCGCCACCCCTGGAGCATCCCTGCCCGCGCTGGCCGCCGACGACTTCGACCACTGCCGCCAGCGGCTGGCCCGCCAGGCCATTGCCGAGGGCCTTTCCCCGCAACTGGTGAACAGCACTGTGGCAGCCCTGCAGGAACAGCAACAGGTGCTGGAACTGGACCGGCGGCAGCCGGAGTTCGTACAGACCTTCGCCACTTACATGGACAAGCGGGTCACGCCGGCGCGCGTGGAGCGGGGCCGGGAGATGCTGGCCAAACACGGTGAGTTCCTGGCTGGCCTGCAGACCCGCTTTGGCGTGCCGGCGCGCTACCTGGTGGCCTTCTGGGGGCTGGAGACCAACTACGGTGGCTACCTGGGCAAAAGCCCGACCCTCGATTCCCTGGCCACCCTCGCCTGCGACCCGCGGCGCTCGGACTTTTTCTCCACCGAGTTTGTGAATGCCCTGCGGCTGATGGAGCGGGAATCGCTGCAACCCGGGCAGATGACGGGCTCCTGGGCCGGCGCTGTCGGCCACACCCAGTTCATGCCCTCCAACTACCTGCGCTATGCCATCGATGGCGATGGCGACGGCCGTATCGACCTGTGGGGCAGCGAACGCGACGCACTGGCCTCGGGGGCTAGCTTCCTGCGCTCGCTGGGCTGGACCCCGGGACTGCGCTGGGGGCGCCAGGTACAGCTGCCGGCGGATTTTGACTACAGTCGCGCCGGGCCGGGCCAGGGGGCCCCGCTATCCACCTGGGCCGCCCTCGGGGTGCACCGGCCGGATGGCGGCGCCCTGCCGGTGGGTGAGGAAGCTTCCATCCTGCTGCTGCCCTCGGGGCACGGCGGGCCGGCTTTCCTGGTCTACGACAATTTCAACATCATCATGCGCTGGAACACATCCCAGAGCTACGCGCTGGCAGTGGGCCTGCTGGCGGACCGGCTGGCGGGTGCCCCCGCCGGCCACTACGGCGACCCGGCCGCGCAGCCGCTGCGCATCGCCGAACTGCAACTGGCGCAACAGGTGCTGCTGGAAGCCGGTTATGACCCGGGCACGCCGGACGGTATCCTCGGCAGCCGCACCCGGGCCGCCCTGCGCGCCTTTCAGCTCGAGGCGCAGTTACCCGCCGACGGTTATCCGGACCGGACCACCCTGGACCGGCTGTTGAAGGAGTACTAGTCCCGCGGCAGGTAGACAGCAGCCACTGGCGCTGGCAACCTCGACCCAATCCTTCCAACTCCCGCAAGTAATGGACGACCAACGGACATGAGCGCTCGCCAACAGATTCTCGAACTCCAGCAGCGGCTGGCGGATGCCGTGATCGGCCAGCAGCGGGTGATCGACCAGCTGCTGATCGCCCTGCTGGCCAATGGCCATGTACTACTGGAGGGCCTGCCCGGGCTGGCCAAGACCCGTACTATCAAGATGCTGGCCAACAACCTGGAAAGCCAGTTCTGCCGCATCCAGTTCACCCCCGACCTGCTGCCCAGCGATATCACCGGCACCGAGATTTACATCGCCGAGGCCGACGACAAATTCCAGTTCCAGCCCGGCCCGGTGTTTGGCAACCTGATTCTGGCGGACGAAATCAACCGCGCCCCCGCCAAGGCACAGGCCGCCCTGCTGGAGGCCATGGAAGAACGCCAGGTGACGGTGGCCGGCCACACTCACCCCCTGCCCGAACTGTTCCTAGTGCTGGCCACCCAGAACCCTATCGAGCAAGAGGGCACCTATCCGCTGCCGGAAGCACAGATGGACCGTTTCCTGCTGCACGTGACCGTGGACTATGCCAGCGACGAGGACGAGCGCCGCATCCTGCGCCTGGTGCGCGGCGAGGATGCCGGCAGCACCGGCACCGCGGGCCCGAGGATTCCGGCCGAGACGGTGCTGGAGGCCCGCCGCGAGGTGCTGGCGGTGAGCGTGTCCGAGGCCGTGGAGCGCTACATCGTGGCGCTGATCGCCGCCACCCGCCGCCCCGATGACTACCCCGACGCCCCCTTCGCCCCCTGGATTCACGTCGGCGCCAGCCCCCGCGGCACCCTGGCCCTGGACCGGGCCGCCCGCGCCCACGCCTGGCTGGACGGGCGCGCTGCGGTGGCCCCGGACGACGTCAAGGCGGTGCTGCACGCCTGCCTCAGCCATCGCCTCAGCCTCACCTACGAGGCCGAGGCGGAGGGTGTCAGCCCCGGTCAGGTGCTGGACGCCATCCTGGCCCACGTCGCTATCGCATGAGCCGGCCTTAACATGAGTCGCCAGTCGCAGCGGGGCCAACGCGCGACCGCGCCGGCCACCCCTCCCGGGGCCTATGCCCAGCTCGGCGAGCTGGTGGCCCTGCGCCACGCCGCCCGTGGTTTCAGCTTCCTGCCCCGCCAGCCCCTGCGCTCCCTGCTGGCAGGCCGACACAGCTCGCGGTTGCGCGGCCGGGGGCTCAACTTCGAGGAAATCCGCCGCTACCAGCCGGGGGACGATATCCGCCAGATCGACTGGAAAGTCACCGCCCGCACCCGCCGCACCCACAGCCGGGTGTTCACCGAGGAGCGCGAGCGCAGCACCTTGTTGCTGGTGGACCAGCGCCTGGGCATGTTTTTCGGCAGCCGGCGGCGCATGAAATCGGTCACCGCCGCCGAGGCCGCGGCGCTGGCCGCCTGGCGGGTACTGGCCCAGCAGGATCGGGTGGGAGCGCTGATTTTCAATGACAGCGGTATCGCCGAGGTGCGCCCCCACCGCAGCGCCGCCACGGTCATGCGCATCCTGCAGCGGCTGGTGGAGCAGAACCACGCCCTGTCGCTGCAGGCTAGCATCAAGGCCAACCCGGGCATGTTCAACGAGGTGCTGCGACACTGCGACCGGCTGGCCAAGCACGACGCCCTGGTGTGCATCATCAGCGACGCCCACGGCCACAACGAGGAAACCCGCGACCTGCTGACCCGCAGCGCCCACCGCAACGATGTGCTGTTCGGTTTCGTCCACGACCCGCTGGAGGCGGAGCTGCCCGCCGCCGGGCCGCTGGTATTCGAGGCCGACGGCAACCAGCTGGAAGTGGACACCGGCCAGCAGCGGCTGCGCGAGCGCTCTCGCGACCACTTCGCCGCCTACCGCG
>JBKDZQ010000215.1:0-13619 GCA_047971325.1 Parahaliea sp. | reverse complement strand
CTGGCTGGTCGCCCGCCCGCGGGACCGGCGGGCCGCGCTGACTCCGGTGCCCAGTTGGCGGGGCTTGCTGCTGCTGCTGCCCCTCGCCGTGGGGTGGCTCGCCGGGGACCGGGTGGAGGTCACTGGTGTCAGGCAGTTGTGCCTGGTGACCATGTTGAGAGCCGGTACCTGGGCTATTCTGGGTGACCGGGTTGCCGGTGCGATTGCGTTTCCACTCGGTTTCCTGTTTCTGGCGGTGCCGATGGGTGAGGGATTTGTCCGCCCCCTGCAGGAGTTCACCGCGGTAACTACCGTGCGCCTGGTGGAGATGTCGGGCATTCCGGTGTTTCGCGACGGACTGCATTTCAGTCTCCCGTCCGGGGACTGGAAAGTGGTGGAAGCCTGCAGCGGCGTGCGTTACCTGATTGCCTCGCTGACCCTGGGAGTGTTGTTTGCCTACCTTAACTTCAACCGCTGGCCGAAGCGACTGCTGTTTGTGGCGGTGGCCATTGTGTTGCCCATTTTCGCCAACGCCCTGCGCGCCTACCTGCTGGTGATGCTTGGCCATGTCAGTAATGGTGCATTGGGCACCGGTACCGATCACATGGTATACGGCTGGATTGTCTTCGGCCTGGTGATGTTCCTGCTGTTCTGGTTCGGCGCCCGCTGGGCAGACCCTCCGGAGGATGAGTGCCGGATTGCGATGGGAGAGCGCAGCAGCGCGGCGGCCGGCCGCCGAATGGTGCCGCTGTTTACGGTAATGGCACTGGTGCTTGCGGCCGGCCCCAGACTGTTGCTGGTCTCGCACTATGGCAACCTTGACAGCAATCCTCCGGCTTTGATGCCGCTGCAGTCTGGCGGGTTCGGTGCGGCCGACGCCTGAGGCTGGCCCTGTTTGCCGGACCAGCGGTGTACGCTGGGTATCCGCCGGTCGTTCTACGACTGGGATCAACTGCCCCTTTACTACGAAATCCAGCAGTGTCCCGCGAGACAGGTGGTGGGTGCGGATGCCATCACCCGTTTCGTGGCGCTGAACGCAGACCAGGAGCAGTGGCAGCTGATGGACTTCGCGATCCGCGAGTTGCCCTGGGGCGAGCAGACCCTGTCGGTCAACCAGTCGACGGTGGACAATCGCAAGCAACGCCTGGTGGTCTGGTACTGGTACCGGATAGACGGCTACAACACCGGTAATCCCTATTTGGCGAAGGCGCTGGAATTGTGGCAGCTCCTGCGCGGCAACCCGCAGGGTACCCAGCGGGTGATGCTGTATGCACCGCTGACCGAAACACGTTCGCCCGAAGAAAGCATGCGGCGTTTTCTGCTGGCACAAAAAAGCCTGTTGGAAGGGGAGGGCTGAGGTGACCGCCCCTCAGCCGCCCCTGGTGGCGCATATTATCTACGCCCTGGGCACCGGTGGCCTGGAGAACGGACTGGTTCATATCATCAATGGCTCACCGCCGGGGCGCTATCGCCACGCTATTGTCTGCCTGACCGCAGCGGACGATTTTGCCCGCCGTATTACCCGGCCGAATGTGGCGGTGCACCAGCTGCACATGCGCCCCGGTACCGACTGGTCCGCCTATCGCCGCCTGCGCCGCCTGTTGCGCGAACTCAAACCGGCGATTGTTCACAGTCGCAACCTGGCGCCGCTGGAAGCGCAATTGAGCACGCTTGGCCTGGGCGGTATACGCCGCGTACACGGTGAGCACGGCCGCGACATGGTCGATCTCGACGGCAGCAATCTCAAATACCGGATTTTTCGCCGTGCCATGCGCCACTTTATTCACCACTACATCGCGGTGAGTCGGGATCTGGCGGATTGGCTGGTGACGGTTATCGGTATTCCCGAGCAGCGTATGACACAGATCTACAACGGTGTCGATGTAGGACGCTTTCAGCCAGGTGAAGCCCGCGCGGTGCGGGCAGGGCTATTGCCCGAGGGCTTTGCGGCTGGTGACGATACTGTGATTGTCGGCACTGTGGGGCGCTTTGCCGAGGTCAAGGACCAGGTGACCCTGCTGCAGGGTGTGGCTGTACTGCTGGCAAAGTGCCCCGAACTACGCTCCCGCTTGCGCGTGATGCTGGTGGGGGACGGAACACTGCGCCCGAAACTGGAGGAGGCCACGCGCAGTCTCGGACTGGAGGCGCTGGTGTGGATGCCCGGTGATCGCGACGATGTGCCGCAACTGCTACAGTGCATGGATCTGTTCGTGCTGCCGTCGCTGGGGGAAGGTATCTCCAATACCATTCTCGAGGCGATGGCCAGCGGATTGCCAGTGATTGCAACCCGGGTGGGTGGCAACCCGGAGCTGGTGAGCGAAGGCTACAATGGCGAGTTGTTCCCGGTGGGTGATACCCAGGCGCTGGCCGGTCACCTGGAACACCTGTTGACCAACAGGGAGTTGCGGGAGCAGTACAGTGGCAATGCCCTGGCTTTCGTGCGCGAACGCTTTTCCTGGCCGCGTACCATCGACCATTATCTGGACCTGTATGACAGGCTGCTGAAAAGCTAGTTGTTGCCGGCTACATCGGGTACGCCGCAACCATTGAATTGTTTTAAGGGAGTGAACTGATCAATGTGCGGTATTGCAGGCGTTTTTGACCTGGAAGGCAGGGGCACTGTGGACGCGGAACTGTTGGCCGCCATGAACCGGGTTCAGACTCACCGGGGCCCGGACGAAGACGGTTTTCATTTTGAGCCCGGGGTTGGTCTGGCCCATCGTCGCCTTTCCATCATCGACCTGTCCTCCGGCCAGCAGCCAATGTTCAGTGCCGACGGCAATCTCTGCGTGGTCTACAACGGCGAGATCTACAATTTTGGCGAACTGTCCAGGGAGCTAAGTGCCCTCGGCTACCAGTTCAAGACCCGCTGTGATACCGAAGTCATTCTCTACGCCTGGCAGCAGTGGGGTGAGTCCTGCGTCAGGCGCTTTCGCGGCATGTTTGCTTTTGCTCTCTACGACCGCGCCGCCGCCAGCCTGTTTCTGGCGCGCGACCGCTTTGGCATCAAACCACTGTTCTACAGCCTCCTGCCCGGCGGCAAGCTGGTCTTTGGCTCCGAACTGAAGGTGCTGAAGGCGCATCCCGGGCTCTCGCGCCGGATCGACCCGAGGGCGGTCGAAGATTATTTTGCCCTGGGCTATATTCCCGAGCCCAAGACTATCTACCGCGACACCTGCAAGCTCAGCCCGGGCCATACCCTGTTGTTCCGCCGCGGCGCTCCGGTGCCCGCGCAGCAGCAGTACTGGGACATTCCCTTCAAACCCCTGGTCACCCGCGCCAGCGAGGCCGATCTGGCGGTGGAACTGGTGGCGAGAATTCGCCAGGCGGTGGATATTCGCCTGGTTGCCGAAGTACCGCTGGGAGCCTTCCTGTCGGGCGGCGTAGATTCCAGCGCGGTGGTGGCGATGATGGCGCAGTTGCAGTCCGATCCGGTCAATACCTGCGCCATTGGTTTTGACGTCGACCAGTACGACGAGACCAGCTACGCGCGCACGGTGGCCGAGCGCTACGCCACCGCGCACTCGGAACACACCGTCGACAGCGACGATTTTTCCCTGCTCGATACCCTGTCCACCCTCTACGATGAACCCTACGCTGACAGTTCGGCCCTGCCCACCTACCGGGTTTGCCAGCTCGCCAAGCAGCGGGTGACGGTGGCGCTGTCGGGGGACGGTGGCGACGAGAACTTCGCCGGTTATCGCCGCTACCGCTGGCACATGAATGAAGAGCGCCTGCGGTCCTCCTTGCCCGAGGGCCTGCGCCGTGCGGTGTTCGGCCCGCTGGGGCGGCTCTATCCCAAGGCCGATTGGGCGCCGCGGGTGCTGCGCGCGAAAACCACCTTCCAGGCACTGGCGAGGAATTCGGTGGCGGCCTACCTGCACTCGGTATCGCTGACCTCGGCGGAGCAGCGTTCGGCGCTGTTCAGCCCGGCCTTGACCTCGGCCCTGCAGGGTTATGGCGTCGAGACGGTGTTTGCCCACCATGCCGAGCGCTGCCCCAGCGATGATCCGCTGTCACTGATCCAGTACCTGGACATGAAAACCTATCTGGTGGGTGACATCCTGACCAAGGTCGACCGGGCCAGCATGGCGCACTCGCTGGAAGTAAGGGTGCCGTTGCTGGATCATGAGCTGTCGGAATGGGTGTCGGGGCTGCCCTCCGGGGTGAAACTCAAGGGGCAGGAGGGCAAATACCTGCTCAAGAAGTCGATGGAGAGCCATCTGCCCCATAATGTACTGTACCGGCCGAAAATGGGTTTCGGGGTGCCTCTGGGCAACTGGTTCCGGGGGCCGCTCCGGGAGCGCCTGCGCGGAGCGCTGCTGGAGGGGGGGCTGGCGGACAGCGGGCTGTTCAATACGGACACTCTGCGCAAGATGGTCGATGACCACCAGTCCGGGCGCCGGGAGTACAGCGCCCCGCTGTGGTCGTTGCTGATGTTCCAGGCGGCGACCCGCGACGATGATCTGGGGGTGGCCTGATGGAGGACCTGCATATTCTGCATGTGCTGGACCACTCGATTCCCATGCACAGTGGCTACACGTTTCGCACCCGCAGCATCCTGAGGGCCCAGCGCGAACGCGGCTGGCGTACCTCCCATGTCACTGGCACCAAGCATACAGCGCCGGGATCTGCGGAGGAGGAGGTTGACGGACTGCACTTTTATCGCACGGTGGCTGCGCCCTCTGTGCTCGACCGCGTCCCCGTGGTCAATCAGTGGCAGGTGGTCAAAACCCTGGAACGGCGCCTGGAAGAAGTGGTACGGCGCGAACGGCCCGATATCCTGCACGCGCACTCCCCGGCGCTGAACGGACTGGCCGCCTTGCGGGTGGCGCGCCGCCACCGTCTGCCACTGGTCTATGAATGCCGGGCCTTCTGGGAGGATGCCGCTGTTGATCATGGCACCAGTGCCGAAGACGGTGCGCGCTACCGGGCCAGCCGGGCGCTGGAAACTCATGTATTTCGTCAGGCCGATGCGGTGACGACCATCTGCGAGGGACTCAGAACCGATATCGCCGCCCGTGGCGTGGAGGCGGGAAAAATCACTGTGATTCCCAATGCGGTGGATCCGCAGGCTTTTTCCGTGAACCGTCCCCGGGATGAGGCGCTGGCGCGCGAACTCGGGTTGGAAGGGCGGCGCGTGACCGGCTTTATCGGTTCGTTCTATGCCTATGAAGGGCTGCCCCTGCTGCTCGAAGCCATGGTGCAATTGCGCTCCGCCCAGCCGGATCTGGCGCTACTGCTGGTGGGCGGCGGTCCCCAGGAAGTGGTGGTGGCAGAGCAGATCAAGCGGTTGAATCTGGATGACAGCGTCGTTTATACCGGCCGTGTGCCGCACAGTGAAGTGCAGGCCTACTACAGCCTGGTCGATGTTTTTGCCTATCCCCGGTTGTCGATGCGCCTGACCGACCTGGTAACGCCCCTGAAGCCGCTGGAGGCCATGGCTGAAGGCAAACTGGTGGTCGCCTCGGACGTGGGTGGCCATCGCGAGCTGATTCGTGATGGTGATAACGGAATTCTGTTCAAGGCGGGGTCTGCCACGGCGTTGGCGCGGGCGCTGGACCGGCTCTATGCCAACACCGGCGACTGGCCGCGCATGCAACAGTCCGGGCGCCGCTATGTCGATGAAGAGCGCAACTGGCAGGCCAGCGTTGCCCGCTACCAGGGTGTTTACGGGGCGCTGGCGTGAGACTCGGGTTGATTGGACCGCTGCCACCGCCCAATGGCGGCATGGCAATGCAGACCGAACAACTGGCCAGGCTGCTCGGCCAGGAGGGCGTGGCGGTGACAATGTTGCAGACCAATGCACCTTACCGTCCCGCCTGGGTTGAACAATGGCGCGGCCTGCGGGCGCTGTTCAGGCTGCTGCCTTTCCTGTGGAATACCTGGCGGCTGCTGGGGCGGGTCGATGTGGTGCACCTGATGGCCAATTCCGGCTGGTCCTGGCAGTTGTTTGCCGCACCGGTCATCTGGCTGGCGCACTTGCGCCGGGTGCCGGTAGTGCTCAATTACCGGGGTGGGCACGCCGCGCAGTACCTGGAGCGCTCGGCCGCCCGGGTGCTGCCGACGCTGCGCAGAGTATCGGAACTGGTGGTTCCCTCGGGCTTTCTGCGGGACGTGTTCGGTCGCTATGGCGTTGACTGCACGGTGATTCCCAATATTGTCGACACCCACTGTTTCGCACCAGTGGAGCGTTTGCCGGGCAGTGCTGCACCCCTGCGTCTGGCGGTGACCCGCAATCTCGAGGCCATCTACGGCCTGGATACCGCGATACGCGCCCTTGCCCTGGTGGTGCGGGAGCGCCCCGGCTGCCGTTTGTACATCGCCGGTTCCGGGCCGCTGTTGGCATCCCTGCAGGCGCTGGCTGCCGAACTGGGCGTGGCGGAGCAGGTGCACTTTACCGGCCGCCTGGATCGGCAACAGGTTGCCCGCCTGTACGCCGAGTCCGATATCATGCTCAATCCCTCGCGGGTGGACAATATGCCCAACTCGGTATTGGAGGCAATGGCCAGTGGTTTGCCGGTGGTGTCCACCGCCGTGGGTGGTGTTCCCTATATCATTGAGGATCAGCGCACCGGTTTGCTGGTGCCGCCGGATGACCCGCCGGCGATGGCTCGTGCGGTACTGGCACTCGCCGGTGACCCGGCGCTTTATCAGTCAGTAGTGAGCGCCGGCCTCCAGCAGACCCAAGCCTACACCTGGCCCGCCGTCAGGGAGCAGTGGCTGTTGGTCTATCGTGGCCAAACGGAGGTGGCGGCATGAGCATCTATACCGGCCTGGCCAGCAAGCTACTGTTTCCCCTGCACGAGAGGCTCAAGGGGCACGATACGGTGCGTGTGCGCCATGCCATGGAAGTGCAGCAGTGGCTGTCGACGGCGGATATCCAGGTGCTGCAGCTACAGCGCCTGCGCGCCTTTCTGGAAAAGATCGGCCAGCAGGTGCCCTATTACCGCGAGCTGTTCGCGGCGCGTGGTTTTGAGCCCCGCAGCCTCGCGTCGATCGCCGGCCTTGCCGCTTTGCCGCTGCTGGACATGGCGGCGATTCGCGCCAACGAGCAAGCCCTGCGCTCAGCGACGGCCGGAGCATTGCAGCGCTTCAATACGGGCGGTTCCAGCGGCGAGCCGCTGGTGTTCTACCTCGGCAAGGAGCGCGTCAGCCACGATGTGGCGGCCAAGTGGCGGGCGACACGCTGGTGGGGAGTGGATATCGGCGATCCGGAAATCGTGTTGTGGGGATCGCCCATTGAACTGGGCTCCCAGGACAGGGTGCGCTTGCTGCGCGACCGGCTGTTTCGCACGTGTCTGCTGTCCGCCTTCGACCTGTCACAGGCCCGGATGGATGACTATCTGGAGGAAATGGAGCGCAGGCGACCGGCCATGCTGTTTGGCTACCCCTCGGCCTTCAGCCTGCTGGCGGAGCGTGCCGCCGCCACTGGTCGCACCATGGACAGGCTGGGCATCAAGGTTGTGTTCGTGACTTCCGAGCGCTTGTACGACCATCAGCGAGCGCTGATCGAGAACTGTTTTGGCTGCCCGGTGGCCAATGGTTACGGCGGCCGCGATGCGGGCTTTGTCGCCCACCAGTGTCCCCGGGGCAGTCTGCACCTGACAGCCGACGATCAGGTGGTGGAGATCGTCGATGCCGATGGTCGTCCGCTGCCGGTGGGGGAGAGTGGCGAGATCGTGGTAACGCACATGGCCACCAGTGAATTTCCCTTCGTGCGCTATCGCACCGGTGATGTGGGCAGGCTCACCGATGAGCCCTGTGCCTGTGGTCGCGGGCTGCCGGTGCTGGCCTCGGTGGAGGGCAGAAGCACCGATTTTGTCGTGGCCCGGGATGGTACGCGCATCCACGGTCTGGCACTGATCTATATCCTGCGGGACATGCCGGAGGTCGCCCTGTTTAAGATTGTGCAGGAGTCTCTGGATGAGGTGCGGGTGCAGGTAGTGCCTGGCGCAGGATTTGGCCAGCCCAATGTCGATCTGATCGTGAACGGCTTCAGGGCCCGCCTGGGCAGGGAGGTCGATGTGAAAGTGCACTGTGTTGAGGAAATCTCCGCGGAAAAATCTGGCAAGTTCCGCTATGTTATCAGCCGTGTCACCCGATAGGTTGGGGGAGATCCGCTAGTGGTGCTGCGCGATATCGTTATTCCGGAAAACAATGCCCTGGCGGTGGTGGTTTTGGGGAACAGCGCACTGTGAAGCAGCGGATTTTATACTGCGCTCAAGCTATGGGATTGTTCGCCCTTTGTGCCTGGATAACCCGCAAGCGCTTGCGTATTTTGTGCTACCACGGTATCTGGGATGGGCCGGGGCAGTATGGAAACTACCTTTTTATGAGCCCCGGGAAATTCCGCTCGCGTCTGCAGCTGCTGCGGCGCTGGGGGGCGCGGGTGTTTCCTCTGGACGAGGCCCTGGAGCGGCTGCGGCATGGGCAGTTGCCGGCCAGGTCAGTGGTCATCACCATTGACGATGGCTGGAAGTCCACGGCAAACCATATGGGACCCGCGCTGCAGGAGGCTGGCTATCCCGCGACACTCTATGTGACTACCTACTATGTGCTGGCGCAGCGTAGGGTCTTTAATGTTGCGCTGTCTTACGCTTTGAGTTGCTATGAGGGTGAAGGCTTGACGCTGCAACTCGCGCCCGGAATCAATGTTTATCTGGACCCCGCTAAACGCGCGGCTGTTGGTGATAGCATTCTCAAGTACGCGCTTGAGCTGGCGAATGATGAAGCTCGTCAGACCTTGCTGCGAAAGGTGGTCGAGCAGCTTGGTCTGCAGGATGACCCGGCGTGGATGGGCTCGTCATTTTTCCTCGCCAGCTGGGGTGATCTGCAGCAACTGCAATGTGAAGGCGTTGATCTGCAACTGCACACCCACCGCCATCAGACGCGCACACGGCAAGGGGAAAGTTGCCTCCAACAGGAGATCGAAGACAATCGCCAGCGTCTTCAGGCCATTGCCAACAGCACCTTGGAGCATTTTTGCTATCCCAGTGGTGAGTACGAACCCGGCGACTGGGCCGAACTCGGCGCTGCGGGCATCAAGAGCGCCACCACCACGGATATTGGTTTGTGTCGCGCCGGAAGTAACTTCTATGCCCTGCCGCGAATACTTGATGGGCAGGCGGTATCGGAACTGGAGCTGGAGGCTGAATTGTCTGGCTTTCTGGAGTGTCTGCGTGGTGCGCGGCGCCTGCTATCAGGGAAAAGGGTTTAGACCGTGGGGAAATTCCTTCGCTATATACGACTGGCAAAAGAACTGGGTGGCCAGGCGGGTAACAAGTCGACCGTGCGGCAAATCATGGAGTGGGGGCTGTTGTTTTTACGCTCGCGTCTCGGTCCGGGATTTTATTACCTGGCGAAGATGCAGCGCCTGGATACCAGCACACAGCAGCTGCTCGGGTACTGGAGTTTACGGCAGTATCATCGGCGCGTTAACGAATATAACGAGCGACTCTATCACCGCAGTTCGCAGAACAAGGTGGTAGAGAAAGCCATTCTGAGCAGCTACGGTATTCCAACGCCGGAATTGTTGGGCCACTATCACCCGGTACGTGGTTTTTCCACCACAGGTGAGCCACTGCGCAGCCAGTCCGACCTGCAACGCTTGCTGTCGAACCTGACTCCGGGTAGCCGGGTCTGTTTCAAGCTGACCGAGTCCTGGGGGGGAAACGGTTTCCGGGCTGTTGAAGCCGGCGAGAACAACACGCTGAAGGATCTGCACAGTGGTGAAATTTATACCCTGGATGACTACCTGCCCTTATTGATTACCAGTGGTGGTGAGGGCATATTGCTGGAACGTTATCTGGTTCAGCATCCGGAATTTGCCAGATTCAACCCCAGTTCCGTCAACAGTCTGCGCTGCATGATCACCCTGGATACCCAGGGGCAGACCGTCTGCCACCTGGTATTTCTGCGTGTGGGCTCGCTGGGCTCCCTGGTTGATAACACCCAGTCCGGGGGGATGTTATATCCAGTGGATCTGCAGAGTGGGTGCCTGCAGGCGGGTTACCATAAAAACGCGCCACATCTGCTGTATGCACAGAACCCCGGAACCGGAGAAACGATGGCTGGGCGACCCGTGCCGATGTTGTCAGAGGCGCTGGAATTGGCCGGACGGTCGATATTGGCCTTTCCTGGCATCCGTTTCTCCGGGACCGATATCGCCATGAGCCTCTCCGGACCTGTGGTGCTCGAACAGAATATTCTTCCTGATTATAGTGGCTTTGCCCATACTCGCGTGCCATCACGCTCCGTGCTCAAAAAGAAGAACTGATCTGTCGGACAGCGCCACTTTATCCGAGAAGACGCTTCCTTTCCCAGATGCGGGTATAGATGCGGGGTATGTACTGCCCACTTGCGAACAGGCGCTTGCGGGTGGGTGAGCGCTGAAGCGCGCCGGAATTGCCGCTGGGATCCTCTCCGACCAGAAACAGGCTGGCGCCGCTGGTCAGCGACATTTCCCGCAGATAGGCCAGCCGTGGGCTGATGGTTTGCAGTTGTGGGTCGAGAAACCAGCTGGTGCTGAAGGCGCCGGGAATCCCGGGGTTGGCGCGAAGCAACGCGGCCAGATTGTCCAAAGTGGTGCTCCAGCCTTCGGGATTGAAACTGCCGAGATCCAGTGGATGGGCGTGAAGTTCCAGGTAGCCCTGCAGGCACCCGTGCTGGCGCAGCATGAACCAGCCGAATCGCAGCCTCTGGGCAAACCCACCGCGCAGTAGCAGGTTGCGCGGAATACCAGCGTCGGGCAAGGCGAACTCCGCACCCAGGGGAATGAACTGGCCGATAGTAATTGCCAGATCCTTGAGGAAGGGGTCGAAGTCCAGTGACAGGTAACCCGGTGGGGGGGAGGCCAGCAGTGAGGCGATGCGTTGTCGCTGCCGTTCCAGCAATGCCGTCACCGAGTCAGGCAGTGTCAGCGAACCGGGGTTCTGCTGCGCCAGCACCTCCAGTCGGGCGACCATCAGATAGCGGTTGTAAGCCTCGCACAGGGTGCTCGACTGCCTGTTCAGTTTGGCCGCGGCCGCCAGCAGCGGCTCGGGCAGGCGGCTGTAGCTGCCTTTTTCCGGGAGGTGGTAGAGCGCGGCGTAAGCGGCCGGATCAGGCAGGTCGGTACCGACGTTCACTGACAGGCGCTGTATTTGTTCGAGGCAGGCCGCGACGGTTGGGTGTAATAGTGGCAGGGTGCCGTCGGCGGCCGAAGTCATGGATCAGGCGGGCTTGCGATAGTTCAGCAACAGGCGCATCAGGAACCGGCGAGGGGATCTGTCCCAGGGCGTGAAACGGGGTATTTGGTACAGGTCACTACCACGATGGGCAACGCCCCAGTGCGTGGTCAGTGCGGCCCTGAAGCCGGAGCGTGCAACCATGTCACAGTGCTTTTGTTCATAATCGGTGCCCGGCCTGCCATTGGGGTAGGCAAACAGGCTGATGTCCTGTCCGGTCATGTTGCGTAGTTCTTCACCCGAGCGTTGGATTTCCTCCTCCGCGCGCCGGTCGTCGATCTGGGTCAGTATGGGATGGGACTGAGTGTGGGCGCCGAGATCGATACCGGCCATCGCCGACAGGGTGCGTAATTGCGGCAGGTCCAGCATCAGGTTCGTGGGCAGATGGGAGGCACCAGCGGTCAGGTTTTCCACCGCCTGCCGGCGCTCGCCGAAGGGCAGATACTTGAGGCCCAGAATGACGGTGTGTGCCGCCCGGCGTCGCTCCGCCAGGTCGGAGCTCTCGGCAAGGACGTGTTCCACCGGCCCGGCCCGGTAGCTCCCGGGCGCCGCGTTGCGGAAAAATTCGTAGATCGCATCGTTCCACATCAGGCCGCCGCCGATAAAGCCAGTGGCGATAAAGATGGTTGCGGGAACACCGAATTCCGCGAGAATTGGCGCTGCATTGGTCAGATTGTCGGCGTAGCCGTCGTCGAAGGTGACGCAAACCGCGCGTTCGGGAAGTTCCTCCCTCTGTAGCAACGCCAGGGCCTTGTCGAGCGGCAGGGGATTGAAGTGCTCGGCCAGCAGGCGCATCTGCCAGCGGAATTCGTCACCGGTATGTATGCCCGGGAACATGGTGTCCCGGGCGGTCAGTACCCGATGGTAATTCAGGATGGACAGACGCTGGCGCCCTCGGGTACCAGTCAGGACTGGCATCAGGTGTGCAATCAGGGCATTGAGCATCGGGTGTTCAGGCTGCTGGCGACAATGTTTCTGTGGGGCGACCCTGCCTGGCTTCCAGCC
Organism: Parahaliea sp.; assembly: GCA_047971325.1. Classification (GTDB taxonomy): domain Bacteria; phylum Pseudomonadota; class Gammaproteobacteria; order Pseudomonadales; family Halieaceae; genus Parahaliea. The sequence continues at coordinate 1,407 of JBKDZQ010000215.1, read as the reverse complement.
AGAATTCCAGGCAGGTCAAGACCCACAACAGCTCGCCATAGTAACTGGCGTGACCCTCCCGATGCAGGGCTACCGACCGGGAAAGGAAGTCCGGTCGGAATATGTCGCGCTTGCCAAGCTGTGCGATACCTTCGTAGACCAAATCCTGAAGTGGCTTGTGATCCCGCATCCAGATGCCAAAGGGCAGGCCGAAGCCGTGCTTGGTCTTCTGGACGGTGGCGTCCGGCAGCCAGCCCTTCAGGGCCTGTTTGTAAAAACCGCGCAGGTTGCCATCGAGCAGGAGGACGTGGTCGGGAATACCCGCGGCAAAATCCGCCAGTTCGCTGTCCAGCATCGGGTAGCTGACCGGCATGTCGGCCATGTGGCATGCATGGCTGACTTTTCTCAAATCGTTGTCCGCCAACGTCACCTGCCAGTCGTGGTAGAGCATGCGGTCCAGCTCTGTGCCCTGCTCCGGCCGGTGGTAGACCTCCCTAAGCAGTTGCAGGGGCTGGTCGAGGTCGATGCCATCGAGAAAAGCCTGCTGGAACATCTGCGCGGGTTCGAAGCGATGCAGGAAGTTGTAGGACTGCAGTCGGTCGGGCAGGGGGGTGCTGGCCTGGGCGACGTAGCTGGCGAATTTGCGTGTGAGGGCGATGCCCTTTGGGACGCGGCGCGCCAGTGGTTCGATCAGCGAGGAACGTATGGCGCCGGGCAGGCGGGCGTAGTGGGAAAAGACCTTCTGCTTGATATAGCGCTCGTTGCCGGCGAACAGTTCATCGCCACCGTCCCCGGCGAGCATGCGGTCGACCCCTTCGCGCCTGGCGACCATGGCGCAGTAATAGGCAGGCAGGATCGAGGAATTGCCGAAGGGCTCCTGGGCTGATCGGGCCAGTTCCGGCAGAGTTGCGACGATGTCATCCGGCGTCAGGTAGTATTCCCGCAGGGAAATACCGAAATGCTCGGCGGTAATCCGTGCAAAGGGGACTTCGTCGTAACCCTCGGCCTCGAAACCGATGCAGTAGGCGCGGGCTGCCGGCCGCCGTTCCGACAGCATGCCGGCCACGGTGGAGGAGTCCAGGCCGCCACTGAGAAAGGCCGCGGGTTGTTCCGCGCCCGCCAGGCTGCGCGTCACCGCGGCGCCCAGCAGTTCGCGCAAGCGGGCCTCGCGGCTCCCGGTGGGCAGATTGGTGACTTTGCGCTGAAAGTCCGGCATCCAGTTGGGTGCCACCGTGATGGTGCCGTTTTGCCACACCAGGCTATGGGCGGCGGGTAGTTTGGCAATCCCGCGGTAAATCGACACTGGCGCGGGCACCACATGGAAGTAACAGTAGTCGAAGACCGCCTGGTCGTTTCTGCCGGGGCTGTCGGCAGCGGCCGCCAGCAGGTGATCTAGATTGGCGGCGGCCAGTGCTCGTCCGGCCTCGG
>JBKDZQ010000214.1:0-3805 GCA_047971325.1 Parahaliea sp. | reverse complement strand
ACGGTCTCGCCCCGCGGTGCCGGAGACAGGGACCTCGCATCGGAGTGCATCTGGCTACCTACGACAATATCAAGTTGAAGGGGCACTAGGCGCGACTGGCGCGCTTGCGCTCGTGTTCCAGCAGCAGCTTTTTGCGCAGGCGGATGCTGGCGGGGGTGACCTCCACCAGCTCGTCATCTTCGATGAACTCCAGCGCCTGCTCCAGGGTGTGGCGCACCGGCGGGGTGAGGGTCAGCGCCTCGTCGGTGCCGGCGGCGCGGATGTTGGTGAGCTGCTTGGCCTTGGTGGGGTTGACCACCAGGTCGTTGCCGCGGGAGTGCAGGCCAACGATCTGGCCTTCATAGACATCCTCGCCATGACCCAGGAACAGGCGACCGCGATCCTGCAGGGCATAGAGGGCATAGGCCAGGGTCTTGCCCTTGACCATCGATACCAGCACACCGTTGACCCGCTTCGCCACTTCCCCCTGCTTCACCCGGCCGTAGTGGTCGAAGATGCTGGTCATGATGCCCGAACCACTGGTGAGGGTGAGGAACTGGGAGCGGAAGCCAATCATGCCCCGGGAGGGCACCACAAAGGTCAATCGCACCCGGCCCTTGCCATCGGGCTCCATATTGGTCAGCTCCGCCTTGCGCAGGCCCAACTCCTCCATGATCGGCCCCTGATGGCGATCTTCCACGTCGATCACCACCTGCTCGAAGGGTTCGTGGGTCTCGCCGTCGACCTCCTTCTGCACCACCTCCGGGCGGGATACCCCCAGTTCAAAGCCTTCCCGACGCATGCTCTCGATCAGCACCGACAGGTGCAGCTCACCGCGCCCGGACACCTTGAATTTGTCCGGTGAATCCCCCGGTTGCACCCGCAGGGCCACATTGTGGATCAGCTCCTGCTCCAGGCGCTCCTTGATGTTGCGGGAAGTGACAAACTTGCCCTCCTTGCCGGCAAAGGGCGAGTCGTTGACCTGGAAAGTCATGCTCACGGTGGGCTCGTCGACACTGAGCGCCGGCAGGGCCTCGGGGTGCTCCGGGTCACAGAGGGTATCGGATATATTCAGCTCGCCGACCCCGGTGATGCACACGATATCGCCGGCGCTGGCCTCGGTCACTTCCCTCCGCTCCAGGCCCAGATAGCCCATCACCTGCAGCACCCGCGCCCGGCGCCGCTCGCCCTCGCGGTCGATCACCACCACCTGCTGGTTGGGCTTGAGGGTGCCGCGCTTGATACGCCCGACCCCGATCACACCCACGTAGCTGGAGTAGTCGAGGGCGGAAATCTGCATCTGCAAGGGGCCGCGCAGGTCCACCTCCGGCGCAACCACCCGCTCCACAATCATCTCGAACAGGGGCTGCATGTCCTCGGCCATGGCGTCGGCATCGAGGCCGGCCACGCCGTTCAGGGCCGAAGCATAGATGACCGGGAAGTCCAGTTGCTGCTCAGTGGCGCCGAGGCTGTCGAACAGGTCGAAGACCTGCCCCATCACCCAGTCTGGACGGGCGCCGGGGCGGTCGATCTTGTTGATCACCACAATCGGGTTCAGGCCCTGTTCGAAGGCTTTCTGGGTCACGAAGCGGGTCTGGGGCATGGGGCCGTCCACCGCGTCCACCAGCAGTAGCACCGAATCCACCATCGACAGCACTCGCTCGACCTCGCCGCCAAAATCGGCGTGACCGGGTGTGTCGACGATATTGATGCGGTAGTCACCCCACTTGATGGCGGTATTCTTGGCCAGGATGGTAATGCCCCGCTCCCGCTCCTGGTCGTTGGAGTCCATGACCCGCTCGGCGCCCTCGGTGCGGCGGTCCAGGGTACCGGACTGTTGCAGCAGGCAGTCCACCAAGGTGGTCTTGCCGTGGTCTACGTGGGCGATAATGGCAATATTGCGGAGCTTGCTGATCAAGGGACATCCTGGGGCCGGCGGCGACGGCGGTCAAAAAAAGGCCGCGGATTATACCCCAGGGATGGTGACAATCGCAGCGGCGAGGTGCGGTGATATTGCCAGGTTCAGGGCGCGTAGACCTTGACGTCGAGCCCCCCCTCAGCCAGCAGGTGGCCAGCGTGCAGGCGGCTCATTACCCCCTTGCCGCAGTAGAGCATGTAGGTGCGCTCCCGGGGCAGGCCGGCGGCCTCCCGGTGGAGCTGGTAGAAGGGGATTTTCAACACCTCGCTGTGCACCTGCAAGGGCGCCAGTTCCTCCTCGTCGGGGTGGCGGATGTCGATGATGGCGGCCCCCGCCAGCGGTACCGGCAGCACTTCCACCTCGCTGTGTTCGAGATCCTCCTCCGCCAGGCGGTCGATGCGAACCTGCCGGGCATTGGCCAGCGCCCGGTCGACAATAGCCATATCGAAGCGCGCCTCCTGGGCTCTCACCCGCTCCAGCCGGGCGCGGGTGGTGGGGTTGACCGAGATCACCCCGCAGTACTCGGGCATGCCGGCGGCAAAATCGCGGGTGCCGATGTCGGTGGCCATGCGCACGATGTCCTGCTTGTCGGTGGCGACCAGCGGCCGCAGTACCAGGCGCTCGCTGACCTCGTCGATCACCGAAAGGTTGCGCAGGGTCTGGCTGCTGACCTGGGCCACACACTCGCCGGTGACCAGGGCATCGATCTCCAGTTCCGCGGCGATGCGGTTCGCCGCCCGCAGCATCATGCGCTTTAGGATGACGCCCATCTGGCTGTCCCGGATGTTGCCCAGCAGCTCCGCCACCACCTCCTCGAAGGGTACACTGATAAACAGTACCCGCTGGTTGCAGCCATACTTCTGCCACAAATAGAGCGCCACTTCCTTCACACCGATCTCGTGGTCGCGCCCGCCCAGGTTGAAGAACAGGAAGTGAGTGCGCATGCCGCGCCTCATGGTGAGATAGCTCGCCACCGGCGAATCGAAACCACCGGAGATCAGCGACAGCACCGGACCCACACTGCCCACCGGATAGCCGCCCAGGCCGCGATGGCGCTGCCCCACCACATAGAGTGTGTGTTTGCTGATTTCGATATCCACGGTCACATCGGGATCTTTCAGGCGCACGCCCGCCGCCCCGGTGCGCGCCAGCAGGGCGCCACCCACCTCGCGCTCCACCTCTATCGAGGTAAAAGGGTGCTGGCCGTTGCGCTTGCAGCGCACGGCGAAGGTGCGCCCCCGCAGGCGCTCGGCATAGACCGGCAGCACCCGCTCCACGATCTCACCGACAGGACCCAGGGGATAGGCATCCACCTCCAGAATGTAGGCAATACCGGCCACGTTACGCAGGGCCTCCACCATCCGCCGCCGGTGCACTTCGTCCGGCTCCGCCACCACCTCAAGCTTGTCCCAGTGGCGCCGTACCTGCACCTGCGGGTCGATATCCCGCAATACGGCACGTATGTTTTCCGCCAGCCTGTCGACAAAGCGGCGACGCACCGGTTTGCTCTTGATGGCGATTTCAGAGAAGAACTTGACAACAAATTTCATCAGGGGGATAACGACTGGCGCTGTTCGAGGGGGCATTATACGCGCCCGGGCGGGCCAGGAGTGCCCCCGCCTGGGGTTTACCTGCGATCGCCATGCACCAAAGCTGACCGTACGCGCACAAAAATAGTGCACATGCAGCAGCCCAGTGCTGGAGTTTTATTTTTTCCCGCTGCATTTCAATGGCTTATGGAGAGCACCTTTTTGGCACAGCTCTTGCTGTCAATGAGACTGCCTGATTTGTCTGGCTGCCGCCGGGATGCGATCAAACACCTGCCGCACCAGAAACACGCACACGGGCCGAGCAAGCGGCACGAATTTCATCCCATGGAGGAACACCGATGTCAGAGCAAACTCTGAA
>JBKDZQ010000213.1:0-3655 GCA_047971325.1 Parahaliea sp. | reverse complement strand
TTGCCCGCCGGGTGCTGCGCATGGCTAGCGAGGATATCGGCAATGCCGATCCCCGGGCACTGGCGCTGTGCCTGGACGCCTGGCAGGTGCAGGAGCGCCTGGGCAGCCCGGAAGGTGAATTGGCCATCGCCCAGGCAATTGTTTACCTGGCGGTGGCACCCAAAAGCAACGCGGTGTACACGGCCTTCAAGGCGGCGCGGGAGGAGGTGGCCTCGTCTCCCAGCTTCGAGGTGCCCCTGCATCTGCGCAATGCGCCGACGCAGCTGATGAAGCGGGAGGGCTATGGCGCGCAGTATCGCTATGCCCACGATGAACCGGGCGCCTATGCCGCCGGGGAAAACTATTTTCCGGAAGCCTTGCAGGAGCGCCGCTACTACCACCCGGTCGATCGCGGACTGGAGCAGAAGATTCGTGCCAAGCTGGAACAGTTGCGACAGCAGGACAATGACAGTGCCCATCAGCGCTATTGAGCTGGCGCCGGGTCGTGGTTGGCCAGGTGCGCTTGTCGGTCTCCACTATTTCGTGCATGACACCGTGGCTGCGCTACTGCGAAAAAAGACTGCAAGAAGGACAATCTCTGCGTGGCAGTAAAATACCTTGTCTATATTGCTCTGGGTGGAGCTGGCGGCGCGGTTTCGCGTTATCTTGTCTCCAGTTGGGTACAGCGCGTATGGGAGCTATCCTGGCCACTGGGTACGCTTCTGGTGAATGCCCTGGGTTCGTTTATTATCGGGCTGCTATTTGTACTGATCGAGCGTCAGTTGATTCACAGCGACTGGCGCGCGGTATTGATGGTGGGCTTTCTCGGTGCCTTCACCACCTTTTCCACCTTTTCCCTGGAAACGATCAATCTGGTGGAAGCGGGCAATTACGCCGCGGCGCTGGCCTATGTTGCAGCCAGTGCGACGCTTTGCGTCGCTGTCGCCGGGGCGGGAGTCTGGTTGATGAGGGCGCTGACCACCTGACAGTCGGTGGGTTTCAGGACGCCTGCGCCTGCCGCCATCGTTGCCCCAGCGCCGGGGCCAACAACATACCCAGGGCGATGCCGGCGGCATCGGCGACCAGGTCGGTGAAGCTTGGCGACCGGCCGGGGACGGCAAACTGCAGAGTTTCCGTGAACACGGCGAACAGCAAAAACAGCAGGAATAGTCCGGTCCGGCCCAGACGGGGGAAAAACTGTGCGCGCACCAGGAAGAAGGCGGAGCACAGGAACATCGTCGCGTGTACCAGCTTGTCCGCGTAGGGCATGGCGGTCTGGTCTGGTGACGGTGGCCACGACAGCCACCGGCCAAGCCAGTGAAACAGCTCATTGAGGGTGTCAGCAGGAGTGGCGACCACCAGCAAAATACCAACGATACTGGTGATCGCCAGCGCGCGGTAACACAGCTGTGACACGACTGGAAGGGAAGTCAGGGGTTATCAGTCGACCCGGTATTTCTCGAGTTTGCCCTGGGCCTTGAATTCGGCAAAGACTCTCGGAGCACGACCTACACCTGCCCAGGTATATTCGGTGCCGGACTTGTCGGTGTAACGATATTTTACTGCGCGCTTGGATTTGCGTTTTTTGCTGGTTTTGACCTTTTTCTCGCTGGTGAGATCGTCGACGTTGATGCCGGCTTCCTCCATCTGTGCGAGAATGGCTTCCCGGGCGGCTTCGCGCTCCTGGATTTCCAGCAGTTCAGCCTCTTCTTCTACCTTGCGGTCTTCGAGAATAACGCCGATTTGCGCATAAACTTTTTCCAGCTCTTCGGAAGATGCCTTGCGCGCTGCCGCTTTCAGGCGCCGATTATTGGTAAGAATTTTCAGAAAATCACTCATGGTTTCTAAATGGTCCTGCAGTTGTGTTTTAAATGGCGCCATGCAATAAAGCGCCGCGGGTGGATTCTAGGTGATCTCACTGTGACCGACAATAAAAATAATACAGAAATTTTCGCATTTTTGTATTATTTTTTATGAATTGCCGCCGCGATTATCCATTGAGTTTGTTTTGCAAACCCGATTATCGCCCGCTTGATTTCGATCCATGGCTCATCAGAGAAATAGAACTGTTGGCGAGCAGCCTGTGCTACGCGTTTAAAAACAGTACAATACGTCGCTGCGAGGCGGTGGCCGAATCAGGTACCGCGCTTTTTACTGTTCAGGAACCAGACAATGCTCGATATCAAGGTGGTCAGGCAGGATCCGGAGGCGGTTGCCCGCGCCCTGGCCAAACGCGGTTTTATCTTCGACGTGGCACAATTCGGGGCGCTCGATGCCCAGCGCAAGCAGGCGGATATCGACAGCCAGAACCTGCTCGCCGAGCGCAAGAGCGCGTCGAAAAAAATCGGCCAGCTGGTTGGCCAGGGCATGAGTGTCGATGAGGCCAAGGCCGAAGTGAACACCACGCTGGAAAAAATCGCCGGCCGGATCGATACCCTCACTGAGCAGGCGCGCCAGGTGCAGTTACAACTTGAGGACCTGCTGCTGGCGACGCCCAATATCCCCGCGCAGGAGGTGCCCGAGGGCAGGAGCGAGGAGGACAATGTCGAACTCGCCCGCTGGGGTGAGCCGCCGGTATTTGATTTTCCCGCCCGCGATCATGTGGAGCTGGGCGAGGGGCTGGGGCAGCTCGATGGCGAGACTGCCGGCAAGATCACCGGTTCGCGCTTTACCGTCATGTATGGGCCACTCGCGCGCCTGCAGCGCGCACTGATTCAATTCATGCTGGACCTGCACACGCGCGAGCACGGCTATCGGGAAATCTATGTGCCCTATATCGTGAACCGCGACTCCCTGCGTGGCACCGGTCAGTTGCCAAAATTCGAGGAAGACCTGTTCAAGCTGCGCAGTGACCAGGACTACTATCTGATTCCCACCGCCGAAGTGCCGGTGACCAATGTTGCCCGCGACCGCATTTTCGAGAGCGCGGAAATCGGCGGGCAGGGTATTCGCTTTGTCTGCCACACGCCTTGTTTTCGCAGTGAGGCGGGCAGTTACGGTCGCGATACCCGCGGCATGATTCGCCAGCACCAGTTCGAGAAAGTCGAACTGGTGCAGCTGGTGCCGGCAAGCGACTCCGACGCGGCGCTGGAAGCACTGACCGGGCACGCAGAAGCGGTGTTGCAGGCGCTGGGGCTGGCCTACCGCAAAGTGATCCTGTGTGGCGGTGATATCGGTTTTTCCGCTTGCAAGACCTACGATCTGGAAGTGTGGTTGCCAGGCCAGAATGCCTACCGCGAAATTTCCAGCTGTAGCCACTTTGGTGATTACCAGGCCCGCCGCATGCAGGCCCGCTGGCGCAACCCGCAGACCGGCAAACCGGAGCTGCTGCACACCCTCAACGGCTCGGGGCTGGCGGTGGGACGCACGCTGGTGGCGGTGCTGGAAAATTACCAGCGCGCCGATGGTGGCGTGTCGATTCCCGAGGTACTGCGTCCCTATATGGGCGGTATCGAGTCATTGTAGATGGAGTATCTTCCCGTCTGCCTGCGTTTGCAGGACACGCCGGTGTTGCTGGTGGGCGGCGGCGCAGTGGCGACGCGCAAGGCTCGCCTGCTGCACAGCGCGGGTGCGCGCCTTACCGTAGCGGCGCCCGCGCTCAGTGCCGAGCTGGCACAACTGCTTGAGACCGGCGGTGGGCGCTGGCGGGAGGTTTGCTACCAGGCGACGGACCTCG
>JBKDZQ010000212.1:0-1548 GCA_047971325.1 Parahaliea sp. | reverse complement strand
GGACCAGTTGATCAGCCGTACCCGCCGCCAGAGTGTGCGCAACTCCCGGCGGATGAGGGACAGTCGCCGTTCATCCTGCACCGTGGTTGCGCGCACTTCCACCACCCGGGCGCGGTCGACGATACGACCGAGCCGGCCCGACATCACATTCAGGAAGCCGGCAATGCCCGCCAGCAGGAACACCGGCGTAACAGCTACCTGAATGACCGAGGCGAGGGTGGTGACGGCATCGCTCATCAGCACCTCAGGGGGTGTACCAGATGGGGGAGCTGAAGGCCCGCTCCTGAATGCTAGTCGGGAAGTCTTCGGGCGGAGCTTCCTTCAGTGCCGCGGTATCGTGGGTGGTCCATCGCGGGGTGGGGATCTCCAGCACCCGTACATAGTAGAAGGCCCGCTGGTCGGCCCGGAAATTGGGGTCGCGCCAGTAGGTCGCCAGTTGCGGGCTGCCGATGCTGTTGCTGAAGGTGGCATCGACGGCATTGACGGTGTCACCCACCGCCGGGAGCTTGCCCCCGGTGTCCAGTTGGCGCTCGCCACTCCAGGCGATGTTGTAGATTTGTTCGTGCTGTTTGCCGTCGGCATCCACCCAGCCCTTGATCATCTGCACGCGATCCAGATAGCCGCTGTCGGGGTCGCTGGCGGCCCACACCAGGAAGGTCGGTGCCGCGCCCGCCGGGGCACTGTCCAGGCTGCCACCCATGGGCACGCCGCCAGCGTAGCCGCGTTCCGCCAGGTCGGTACTGGTGGCGTCATCCGGCGCATACTGCCAGCCGCCAAAAAAGCGCAGCTTGATCCGCGGGCCGCTGGTGCCGTAGGTCTCGCGGCGGTTCATCGCCGCGAAGATATCCTCGCGGGTATTGGCGCCGGCCCACACCGCCGCCAGGCCACCGGAGGAAAATTCCTGCACGATGTGGGTGCGGTACTCCTCCTGGCCCGGCAGACCATGGATGCGGATATCGGGGGTGTTGTGTACGGCGAACTTGCCGGTGAAGTTGAATTCCTCGTGGGAAGCGGCGCCGTTGTGGGTGTCGCTGTCGCCGATAAAACCGTACTGGAAGGGGTTGCCCCGGCCGCTGCTGGCCACTGACAGCCCGTCGAGCAGGGCCTGGCTGGCGTAGGCGCCACGGTGGCGGGTAGGGCGTAGGCCCTCGGCGGAGAGCAGGTAGTCCCAGAGCTCGAAGCCGGCGAACTCGTCGTTGGGCGACAGGCTGGGGTGGGTCTCGGAGGTGCCCTTGATCTGGGTGATCTCGTACAGGGGTTCATTGCGCCGGCGGGTCTCTACGTACCCGGCGCTGAGGTCCTTGCCTTCGTAGGTCTGCAGGGAAAACATCAGGCCGTCGCTGGCATTGGCGTTGTGGGGAATCGCTATCAGCGTGGCGCCGCGGCTGCGCTGGGCATCCATCCAGGCCCACAGGTGTTCTGGGTCGCTGGACTGGGCGGAGGACAGGGCGGTATCCGGAACGCCTTTGGAGTCGCGGAACAGTACCACCCGGTGCAAGTTGCGCATCTGTGGGTTCGAGGTCCATTCGAAGGCGGGGAAGGTGGTGA
>JBKDZQ010000211.1:0-2276 GCA_047971325.1 Parahaliea sp. | reverse complement strand
GAATCCCATGTGGTGATCAAGGGGCCGACCCGCATCGGCGCCAATAACCACATCTACCAGTTCTCCACGGTGGGGGAAGCCACCCCCGACCTCAAGTACCGCGATGAGCCCACCCGCCTGGTGATCGGTGACCACAATATCATCCGCGAGAACGTCACTATCCATCGGGGCACGGTGCAGGACCGTTCGGAAACCACCATCGGCAACCACAACCTGATCATGGCCTATGTGCATATCGGCCATGACTGCCTGCTGGGCGACCATATCATCATGGTCAACAATGCCGCCCTGGCGGGTCATGTCACCGTGGGCGACTGGGTCATCCTGTCCGGCTATTCACTGGTACACCAGTTTTGCAAGATCGGCGCCCACAGCTTCAGCGGCATGGCCACCGGTATCGGCAAGGACGTGCCGGCCTATGTCACCGTCAGCGGCCAGCCGGCGGAGGCCAAGACCATCAATGTCGAGGGTCTGCGTCGCCGGGGCTTCTCCAACGAGACCATCAGCCAGTTGCGGCGCGCCTTCAAGATTCTCTACCGCCAGGGTCTGACCCTGGAGCTGGCCCTTCAGCGCCTGGAGAGCATGTTGCGGGAGACCCCGGAAGTGCAGGTACTGATCGATTCCGTGCGCGCCTCGGAGCGCGGCATCGTGCGCTGAGCCGCCTGCCGCGATGGTCACCCACCTCCGTCCGGGCGACCGGGCGCATTGGCGCGACGGCAGGCACTGAGATGCGCATCGGCATTCTCGCCGGCGAGACCTCCGGCGACATCCTTGGCTCCCGGGTGCTGTCCGCCCTGCGTCGTCACCACCCGGGCTTGGTGGTGGAGGGCATCGGCGGCCCGCTGATGGCCGAGCAGGGGCTCGACAGCCTGTTCCCGATGGAACGCCTGTCGGTCATGGGACTGGTGGAGCCCCTGAAGCGCCTGCCGGAATTGCTGCGCATTCGCGGCGCGCTCTACCGCCACTTCCGCGACCGTCCCCCGGACCTGTTCCTGGGCATCGACTCCCCCGACTTCAACCTGCGCCTGGAGCGCCGCCTGCGCGCCGCCGGCGTCACCACCGCCCATCTGGTCAGCCCCTCGGTGTGGGCCTGGCGTGCCGGCCGCATGAAGGGTATCAGCAGGTCGGTGGATCGCATGCTGTGCCTGTTTCCCTTTGAATTGCCGGTCTATGCCGAGCACGGGGTGGCCGCGAGTTTTGTCGGCCACCCGCTGGCGGACGAGATTCCGCCGTTGGTCGAGGCCGCGCCCGCGCGGGCGGCCCTCGGGCTGCCCGCGCAGGGGCCACTGCTGGCCATCCTGCCCGGCTCCCGCGGCGGCGAAGTGGGCCTGCTGGCGCCCCTGTTCCTGGCCGTCGCCGCCGAGCTGGCGCACCGCCGCCCGGATCTGCACTTCGTCATGCCCGCCGCCAACAGCGCCCGCGAGGCACAGCTGCGCCCGCTGTTGTCCCATTACCCCGGGCTGCCCCTGACCCTGCTCAGTGGCCAGTCCCGGGAGGCCATGGCCGCCGCCGACGCGGTGCTGCTGGCCTCCGGCACCGCCACCCTGGAAGCGGCCCTGCTCAAGCGGCCCATGGTGGTGGCTTACCGCCTGTCCCGGCTGACCTGGACTTTGGTGTCGCGGCTGATAAAAACCCCCTACGCCGCCCTGCCCAACATCCTCGCTGGTCGCGCCCTGGTGCCGGAACTGATCCAGCAGGCCGCCACCCCTGCCGCCATGGTGGAAGCGGTGCTGCCGTTGCTGGATGATAGCGCCGCTGCCGACCAGCAGCGGCAGGTTTTCGACAGTCTCCACCAGCGGCTGGCCCTGGGCTTTGCCGAACGCGCCGCCGGCGCCCTGCTCGAGACCATTGCAGCGGGCCGGAGCGCCACCGGTGGATGACCTGTTTCGCCCCGATTTCGATCGCCCCGGTCTCGCCGGTGTCGACGAGGTTGGCCGCGGGCCGCTGGCGGGGGATGTGGTGGCCGCCGCCGACGCGATCGATGTAGTTTTCGTCGGCGAGGTTGGTGCCGTTGAGACGCAGCGTGAGGGCGTCGTTGACGCGATAGCTCGCCATGGCGCTGTAAAGCCAGTAGGAGGGAATCACGTCGGCATTGGCGGAGGTGTTGCGGTAGACGCTGTACATGTATTGGGCGCCGCCGCCGAGGCTGAAGCCGCCGGGGAGGGAGTAGGTGGTCCAGAAATTGAAGGAGGTTTTGGGCGTGAGGCCGAATTCCCCGCCTTCGAGGCCGGCGGTGTTGGAGGAGAGGACCTCGCTGTCCATCAGCGAGAGACCGG
>JBKDZQ010000210.1:0-7418 GCA_047971325.1 Parahaliea sp. | reverse complement strand
CCATACCGTGTCCGCACTTCGGGCATTTGATACTGTGCACCCTCGGGTCGTATTCCATATGGCCTTCCTGGAGGCTGGTCGCTGGGGCGTGGCTGCCTGCCGGTGGTTCCACATCCTAGTGAATGACGAGGGAAAGTGCCATTGCCGGTGCCGCCGGCGGCCAGCAGCGCCCTGGGCTCGGTTGTGGTGCGCAGCGCGCTGCCGTGCCGATGGCAGGGGTTGGCGGGCAGCTTCACCAAGATAGTACGATAGTATCCATATAGCATCGAGGGAGTGCATCATGCGTGTGTCGGTGGTTTCCATGATCGGTGGGCTGGCGCTGCTGGTGTCCGGCGGGCCGTTGCTGGCGGAGGCCGATCTGGCCCGGGGCGAATCGCTCTACGCCAGCTGCGCGGCCTGTCACGGCCCGGACGCCGGCGGCAACCGGGTCCTGGGCGCGCCGCGCCTGAGCCACCTGCGGGAGGTGGAGCTGGTGGCCCAGCTGGAGAAATTCCGCAACGGCCAGCGCGGTGGCGAGGGTGCTGGCGCCAGCGCCCGACAGATGGCGCCGATGGCGGCAGCGCTGCCGGACGCGCAGGCCCTGTGGGATGTGTCCGCCTACATCGCCAGCCGGCAAAGCCCGCTGCCGACGGCCACCGTGAGTGGTGACGCCAGGCTTGGCGGCGACTACTACAACCAGTTCTGCGGCGCCTGCCACGGCGCTACCGCCGCCGGCAATGTCGCCCTGAACTCACCCACTCTGGCCGGTTCCGACGACTGGTACCTGGTGGACCAGTTGCGTGCTTTCCGGGATGGCACCCGCGGGGCGCTGCGCGGTGACCGCACGGGCCGCCAGATGCGCTCGATGGCGGCGGTGCTGCCCTCGGAGCAGGCCCTGGCGGACGTGGTTGCCTTCATCCACTCCCGGGCCAGGCAGCAGTAGTGACGCGGCTGGCGGGTCTTGCGCTAATGGTGACAATACGCCGGGCTTCACCGTAGACTGCGCAGGCACTTGAAGTGCCAGTCAAGCCGGCTGGCAGTCAATCCATGTCAATCTACCCGGGGACCAGCGTGTGACCCTCGCAACACCCATCCTGTTTTGAACATGCCGGGCAAGCAGGAAGGATGCTGGTGAAACAGTCACGTCTGGCGAGGTATTTCCCGCCCCTGGTGTGGGCGCGCGGCTACCGCCGGGCCACCCTGCTGAGCGATGCGGTGGCGGCGCTGGTCGTCACCCTGATGATGGTACCCCAGGCTCTGGCCTATGCCCTGCTCGCCGGCTTGCCGCCCCAGGTTGGCCTCTACGCCAGCATGCTGCCGCTGGCCGCCTACGCCCTGCTGGGCAGCAGTCGCACCCTGTCGGTGGGTCCGGTGGCCATTGTGTCGATGATGACCGCTTCGGCCATTGGTGGGATCGCCGCCCCGGGCAGTGCCGGTTATGCACAGATCGCTGTGCTACTGGCGCTCATGTCCGGTGGTATTTTGCTGCTGATGGGCCTGCTGCGGCTGGGTTTTCTCGCCAACTTCCTGTCCCATCCGGTGATGGCGGGTTTTATCAGTGCCTCGGGCATTGTGATCGCCTGCAGCCAGCTCGGCCACATCCTCGGCATCGATGCCGGGGGCGCTACGCTGCTGACCCTGGCACCGGATCTGTTTGGCCAGCTGGCGCGAGTGAACCTGCCCACGGTGATGATTGGTGTCGCCATGCTGCTGTTCCTGCTGTGGAGTCGCGCCGGGCTGCCGGGGCTGCTACGGCGCCTGCGGATGCCGGAGCCGTCCGCCCGGATACTGGGCAAGACCGCCCCTGTGCTGGGAGTAGTGGCGACCAGTCTGCTGGCCCGGCACTGTGATCTCGGTGCCCGCGGGGTGGCGCTGGTGGGGGAGATTCCCGCTGGTCTGCCGGTGCTGGCGATGCCGGCCTTGGCGGGGCTGCCCTGGCGTGAACTGTGGGTGTCGGCACTGCTGATTTCGCTGATAGGCTTTGTCGAATCCGTTTCCCTGGGGCACTCGCTGGCGGCCAAACGGCGCCAGAAGATCAATCCCGACCAGGAACTGCTCGGCCTGGGTGCCGCCAATATTGCCGCCTCGGTATCCGGGGCCTACCCGGTGACGGGTGGTTTCGCCCGTTCCATCGTGAACTTCGACGCCGGCGCCGAAACCCCGGCGGCGGGCCTGCTCACTGCCCTGGGCATCGGCCTGGTGGCGCTCTACTTCACTCCCTGGCTGGCCTGGGTGCCGGTGGCGACCCTGGCGGCGACCATCATCGTGGCGGTGCTGTCACTGGTGGACCTCGGCATTGTGCGCCGCGCCTGGCGCTACGGCAGCGCCGACTTTGCCGCCGTGCTGATGACCCTGGTGGTCACCCTGCTGCTGGGCGTGGAGGCCGGTGTGGCCTGCGGCGTGCTGGTGTCCCTGGGCATGCATCTCTACCGCAGTTCGCGGCCGCACATGGCGGTCATCGGCGAGGTGCCGGGGACCGCCGGTCACTACCGCAATATCAAGCGCCACCAGGTGCTCAATCGCCCCGAAATTCTGCAACTACGGGTCGACGAGGGACTTTACTTCGCCAATGCCAGCTATGTGGAGGATCATCTGATGGGGCTGGTGGACCGCCAGGGTGATGTCCGCCATGTGATACTGCTGTGTGCCGCAGTCAACGAAATCGACCTGAGCGCGCTGGATGTGCTGGTGTCGATCAATGAACAACTGGCCGATCGTGGCATTGCCCTCCACCTGTCCGAAGTCAAGGGGCCGGTGATGGACCTGCTGCGCCAGACCTCGTTCCCTGAGGCGCTGAGCGGGCATGTCTTTCTCTCCCACCACGGGGCCGTGAGTCGCCTCAGCCGCGAACTCGACGAGGCGGTACCGAACTGGAGCATCTGAAGCGCGCGTCCCCCGAATCCAGCAGAAAGCCTGGTTGCAGCCGGCTTTGTGGTGGCCGGCGTCAATCATCACGGCAATACCGCCGCGGAAGATGTTTCCTGGCCGTATGGTTTCGCCCTTCCATCAGAGCGCACTCGCGATATGTCCGTATTGCTTGATCGATTGCTCGACGACCAGGACATTGCGCCGCGCATCGACAATGATCTTATCGGCGTTGCTGGATTTTTGATGGGCGGATACAGCGCATTTGCCGTTGCCGGCGTGCACCTGGAAGTGGCTGACAGCCCGGGGGCGAAGGCGTACCATAGCCATCCTTCAGGCAACAGCGATCGGTGAGCCCGTCGTGATACAGCACCAAAATACCGTTTGCGGTGGGCCGTGACGTGCCAGCCTCGGTGCGGGCCGGCCAGTCCTGTTGCCGCGAGCACCGCCACTTTCGCGACCTGCAGGTGGGCCCGGATGTCCGCTTCTGCGCTCTGGCCGGTCGCAATCGCCTGATACGCATCGATTGCAAACCATGAAGGACGATCGCAAAAGCCTGCTCTACGGTCTGGCGGCCATTTTCATCTGGTCCACCTGTGCCACCGCCTTCAAGCTGGCGCTGGCGCGGCTGGATGTGTTCCAGCTGGTGGCGGTGGCCGCCACCTGTTCGGCGCTGGTCCTGTGGCTGGTGGTGGCTTGGCAGGGGCGTGTGCGGCTGGCCCGGGATTATCTGTGCTCGACGCCCGGCTACTTTGCGCTGATGGGCCTGATCAACCCGCTGCTCTACTATCTGGTGCTGTTGCGCGCCTACGACCTGCTGAGCGCCCAGCAGGCCCAGACCATCAACTACACCTGGGCTATCACCCTGGCGCTGCTGGCGGTGCCGCTGCTGGGCCAGCGCCTGGGCTGGCGCGACAGCCTGGCGGCTCTGCTGGGCTACAGCGGGGTGGTGGTGATTGCCACCCAGGGCCGGCTGCTGGATATGCAGCTCACCAGTGCCGAGGGGGTCGCGCTGGCGCTGGCCAGCACCCTGGTCTGGGCGCTGTACTGGATTCTCAATACCCGCAACCCGCGCGATCCGGTGGTGTCCCTGTGCCTGAACTTCACTCTGGCGGCGCCCCTGGCCTGGTTGCTGTGCGCGCTGTTTTCCTCCCCGGTGGTCGGCGACTGGCGCGGCTTGCTGGCGGCGGCCTATGTGGGTCTGTTCGAGATGGGGCTGACCTTCGCCCTGTGGTCCACCGCCCTGCGGCTGGCCAGCGGGGTGTCGCGGGTGGGCAACCTGATCTTCCTGTCGCCGTTGTTCTCGCTGGTGTTCATCTCCAGCATTCTTGGCGAAGCCATCCACCCGGCAACCCTGCTGGGGCTGGCGCTGATCCTGCCGGGCGTGCTGCTGCAGCAGACCGGCCGGTCGGCGGCGCCGGCACCGGCCTGAGCCGTGGTCGCAACGGAGGGTGCGTCTGCCTCTGCCGGGGTGCGGGAACTGCTGTCGGCGCCGGCGCGCCAGCGGGCGATGGTGGATTCGACTTCGAGCTGCTACCGTTGGTGCGTTGCGTGGGAGCACTGGGGCGCGGATTACGGCTGCGAGCTGAGCGTCGGCGATGGCCTGAGAGCGGGTCGCTGGAGGGCGACCCAGAGGCCTATACCGGCGGTGAAGGCGGCTGAAGCCGGCTCCAGTGGCGAAAAATTGGTCGGATGGCCTTGCCGGAGCGGGTCGGGCCTGACGCAGGGAGTCTATTTATTTGGTCTTTGATGCCATTGCCGCAGCGCGCCTATTTCGTAAAGTAGGCAGCTGACCAGCCGCCGCCGGCCGAGTCGCGCTCGCGATTTGCAATTCAGGCGGTGAATGTCGGCCATAACGACGTTAATTTGTCGGCTATGCTAGAGTCATCCGCCGCCGTTGACGCCGCGGTCGGCCCTGCCAGTGGAAACGACGGCGGCAGGACAGATAAATAGCACTCAGAAGCTATACCAGCAAGCATAACGCTCACAAGCTTTCGATTCACAGGTATGGGATAGAACTTATGCGCATCGCAATACCCAAGGAGACCCATCCGGGAGAGAACCGCGTGCCGGTTATTCCGGAGACGGTGAAAAAACTCTGCCAGCTCGGCGCCGAGGTGGTCATTGAGCCCGGCATGGGAGCGGGTTCCGGATTTTCCGACCAGCAGTACATCGAGGCCGGCGCCAGCGTCCAGCCGGACCGCAACAGGCTGTTTGCCGAGGCGGAAGTCCTGCTGCGCCTGCGCAAGCCGACCCTGGAGGAGGTGGCGCTGATACCCTCCGGTTGTGTTCACATCAGCTACCTGGACCCTTTCAATGAACACGAGCTGGTGCGGGCGCTACAACAGCAGGGGGTGACCGCCATCAGCATGGAGATGATCCCCCGCACCACCCGCAGCCAGAAGATGGACGCCCTCAGCTCCCAGGCCAACCTGGCGGGCTATGTGACGGTGCTGCTGGCGGCCAATAACCTGCCCAGCATTCTGCCCATGATGATGACCCCGGCAGGCACCCTGAAGCCGGCCAAGGTGTTCATCATCGGCGCCGGCGTGGCGGGCCTGCAGGCCATTGCCACCGCCAAGCGCATGGGCGCCAAGGTCACCGCCTTCGACACTCGCCCGGTGGTGGCCGAGCAGGTGCGCTCCCTGGGTGGCACCTTCCTTGAGATCGACCTGGGTGATACCGGCGAAACCGCCGGTGGCTACGCGAAGGAGCTGACCCCGGAACAGATCGAGAAACAGCGCCAGGCGCAGAAGGAAGTGATCGCCCAGTCCGATGTGGTGATCACCACCGCCCAGGTCTTCGGCCGCAAGCCCCCGATACTGGTAACCCGCGACATGGTCGAGGGCATGCAGAGCGGTTCGGTGATCGTCGACATGGCCGCCGAAACCGGTGGCAACGTGGAAGGCTCCGTGCCGGATCAGACCGTGGAAGTCAACGGCGTGAAGATCATCGGCCAGGGCAACCTGCCCAACAACGTCTGCCGCGACGCCAGCAAGATGTACTCCAGCAACCTGTTCAACCTGGTGGAGGATGTCTGGGACAAGCAGAGCAAGCGCCTGGTGGTCGACTTCGGGCATGACATCCTGCCCGGCTGCGTGATCACCCACGGCGGCGAAGTGACCAATGAAACCATCAGGAACATTCTGGGAGGGGGTAACTGATATGGACGCGATATTCCTCACATTCATTTTGATGTTGTCCATTTTCCTGGGCTTCGAGCTCATCAACAAAGTGCCAGCCACCCTGCACACACCGCTGATGTCCGGCGCCAACGCAATTTCCGGCATCACCGTGGTGGGCGCCATCAGTCTTGCCGGCACCGGCCGGCATGACCTGGCCAACTGGCTGGGCGCCGCCGCCGTGGCGCTGGCCACCATCAACGTGGTGGGTGGTTACCTGGTAACCGACCGCATGCTTGCCATGTTCAAGAAGAAGGAGAGCTGAGCATGGACATAACCCAACTGATTATCCAGCTATCCTATGTGGTCGCTGCTGCCCTGTTTATTTTCGGGCTCAAGATGCTGGGCTCCGCCGCCACCGCGCGCAAGGGCAACATGCTGTCCTCTGTTGGCATGTTGCTGGCGATCGTGGTGGCACTGCTGGACCAGGGCATCGTCGAGTATCAGTGGATACTCGCCGGCTTTGTGGTCGGTGGCGCCATCGGTGCCGCCGCCGCGCGCATGGTGCAGATGACCGCCATGCCGGAAATGGTGGCCCTGTTCAACGGCTTCGGTGGCCTCGCCAGCCTGCTGGTGGGTACTGCGGCGCTGTATACGGCCACCGGTACCTTCACCCTGGTGACCGTTGTGTTGTCCATCCTCATTGGCGGCCTGACCTTCACCGGTTCACTGGTGGCCTGGGGCAAGCTCAGCGAGACCATCGGCTCCGGCGCGGTGATGTTCAAGGGCCAGCAGGTCGTCAACAGCCTGATCGTGCTGGCCATTATCGGCAGCGCCGTGATGTTCTGCATCGAGCCTGCCAACCACACCTGGCTCTACCTGGTGATTGGCCTGTCGCTGCTGTTTGGCATCATGGCGGTGATCCCCATTGGCGGCGCCGACATGCCGGTGGTGATCTCCCTGCTGAACTCCTACTCCGGCCTTGCCGCCTGTGCCGCCGGCTTCGCGGTCAACAACAACATCCTGATCGTGGCCGGTTCACTCGTCGGCGCCTCTGGCATTATCCTCACCCAGATCATGTGCAAGGCCATGAACCGCTCGCTGAGCAACGTGCTGTTCTCCGGCTTTGGCAGCGTCAGCACCGAGCAGACCGTGATCGAGGGCGAAATCAAGCCGATCTCCGTGGAAGACGCCTACTACATCCTGGAGGCGGCGGCCAGTGTGGCCATCATTCCCGGCTACGGCATGGCGGTGGCCCAGGCCCAGCACGTGGTCAAGGAGCTGTCCGAACTGCTGGAAAAGAACGGCGCGGAGGTCAATTTCGGCATTCACCCGGTGGCGGGCCGTATGCCCGGTCACATGAACGTGTTGCTGGCGGAAGCCGACGTGCCCTACGATCAGCTGCTGGAGATGGACGAAATCAACCCGCGCATGGAAACCGTGGATGTGGCC
>JBKDZQ010000209.1:0-4778 GCA_047971325.1 Parahaliea sp. | reverse complement strand
CACGGCGCAGCGGTTGGAGCCCTTATACCCGACCCCCTGTGAATACGTCCATGTACGCACGCGCTCGACAGCCCTGACCCGCACGGTCGCGAATACGGCCTCCAACCGCCGCACCTCATATCGAGCGATATCCAATCACAAGGTCTGGGCGAATTGGACTACGCAACGTACCACACCACGCCTCACGTTGAGGGTACTCAAAGCACAGTGCCCGTTTTACGCAACGATAGAGGTGTCAGTGCGCGGAGGGGGCTTTCGCGACTGTGCGAGACATGGATGTCGAGCGCAAGCCCCCATGGATGGGTTCACGGCGTGTCGCGAAAGCCCCCTCCGCGTACTGCCACCGGGCTACTACGTGCCACTACAACGGAAACGGACTACACCTCGAGATAGTCGAGAATCCCCTCCGCCGCCTGCCGTCCCTCCCAGATCGCCGTCACCACCAGGTCGGAACCGCGCACCATGTCGCCGCCGGCAAATACCTTCGGATTGGTGGTCTGGAAAGGATAGGCCTGCTGTTCCGGCGCCACCACGCCGCGCCAGTCGTTCAGCTCCACGCCGATATCCGCCAGCCAGTCCGGCGGGCTCGGCTGGAAACCGAAGGCGATGATCACCGCGTCCGCCTCCAGAATCTGCTCCGAACCCGGAATCGGCTCAGGGCGACGGCGGCCGCCCTCGTCCGGTTCACCCAGGCGCGTTTCTATCATCTTCACGCCGCCCACCTGGTCAAAATACTCCACCACCTCGATCGGCTGGCGATTGAACAGGAACTGCACGCCCTCCTCCCGCGCGTTTTTCACCTCGCGGCGGGAGCCGGGCATGTTGTCCTCGTCGCGACGGTAAGCGCAGATGACGTGTTCGGCCTGCTGGCGTACAGCGGTGCGCACACAGTCCATGGCGGTGTCACCACCACCGAGCACGATCACGCGCTTGCCCTTGAGGTTGACGTAGTCCTCGCTCGCCTGCTCGAAGCCGAGGTTGTGGTTCACGTTGCCGATCAGGTAGGGCAGGGCCTCGTAGACACCGGGCAGGTTTTCACCACGGAAACCGCCGCGCATGTAGGTGTAGGTACCCATGCCCAGGAACACGGCGTCGTAGTCATCCAGCAGTTGCTGCACGCTGACGTCCCTGCCCACCTCGGTGTTGAGGCGAAATTCGATGCCCATGCCCTCGAATACGTCCCGGCGGCGCACCATCACCTGCTTTTCCAGCTTGAACTCGGGGATGCCGAAGGTCAGCAGGCCGCCGATTTCGGGATAGCGGTCGTAGACCACCGCCTTCACGCCGGCGCGGGTCAGCACGTCGGCACAGCCAAGGCCGGCGGGGCCGGCGCCGACGATGGCGACGCTCTTGCCGGTGGGCACCACTTCGGACAGGTCCGGACGCCAACCCATCGCCAGGGCGGTGTCGGTGATGTATTTCTCGGAGGAGCCGATGGTGACCGCGCCAAAACCGTCGTTGAGGGTACAGGCACCTTCGCAGAGGCGATCCTGCGGACACACCCGGCCGCAGACTTCGGGCAGGGTATTGGTCTGGTGGCTCAGTTCCGCCGCCTCGAACAGGTTGCCCTCGGCCACCAGTTTGAGCCAGTTGGGAATGAAATTGTGTACCGGGCACTTCCACTCGCAGTAGGGGTTGCCACACTCCAGACAGCGGTGCGACTGTTCCGCAACCTGATGGCGGGTGAAGGGCTCGTAGATTTCCACGTATTCCCGCTTGCGCTTGCGCAAGGCCTTTTTGTTGGGGTCCTTGCGGCCAACATCGAGAAACTGAAAGTGGTTCGACAAACGCTCAGTCATAGCTCTAGTCCGTATTGCGCAGGCGCGACAGCAGGCGGTCGAGGTCGGCCGCCTTGGGTTTCACCAGCCAGAACTTGCCCACATAATCCTCGAAATTCTCCACCAGCTGGGCGCCCCACTCGGAGCCGGTTTCCCTGACGAATTCCCGAATATTGCTGCGCAGGTGGTAGCGGTAGGGTTCCATGTATTCCGAGTTCACCCGGTGGATTTCCACCAGCTCGCTGTTGTACTTGTCGATAAAACTGCGGTCCAGGTCCAGCACGTAGGCGAAGCCACCGGTCATGCCGGCACCGAAGTTCACACCAGTGCTGCCGAGCACGGTGATACTGCCTCCGGTCATGTACTCGCAACAGTGATCGCCGGTGCCTTCCACCACCGCATGGGCGCCAGAGTTGCGCACGGCGAAGCGCTCGCCGGCAATACCTGCGGCGAACAGTTTGCCACCGGTGGCGCCATAGAGACAGGTGTTGCCGATAATGACCGACTCATGGGACTTGAAACGGGCGACTTTGGGTGGGTAAAGCACCAGCTTGCCGCCGGCCATGCCCTTGCCAACATAGTCGTTGGAATCGCCCTCCAGGTACATGTGCAGGCCGCCGGCGTTCCACACTCCAAAGCTCTGTCCGGCGGTGCCGGTCAGGCGCCTGACAATGGGCTCGCTCTCCATCTCGGTGTTGCCGTAGCGCCTGGCGATCTCGCCAGAGAGGCGGGCACCAATGGAGCGGTCACAGTTGGTCACCTTGAAGCTGAACTCGCCACCACTTTTTGCCTCGATGGCCGGCAGCGCCGCCGCCACCATCTGTTCGGCTTTTTCGCCCCGATCAAAGGGCTGGTTGGAAGCCACCTGGCAGAATTCCGGCTGGTCGGCGGCAGCCGGATCCTTGTACAGGATGGGCGACAGGTCCAGCCGCGCGTGCTTGGGAGTCTCCCCCGGCAGGCAGGTCAGCAGGTCGGTGCGGCCGATCAGGGCCTCCAGCGAGGGCACGCCCAGCTTCGCCAGCCACTCCCGGGTTTCCAGGGCGATGAAGGTGAAGAAGTTGACCACCATCTCCACAGTGCCGTTGAAGTGCTCCTGCCGCAGTTTTTCCTTCTGGGTGGCCACGCCGGTGGCGCAGTTGTTCAGGTGGCAGATGCGCAGGTACTTGCAACCCAGCGCCACCATCGGAGCGGTGCCAAAGCCAAAGCTCTCGGCGCCGAGAATGGCGGCCTTGATCACGTCCAGGCCGGTTTTCAGGCCGCCGTCGGTCTGCAGGCGGATATTGCCGCGCAGGTGGTTGCCGCGCAGGGTCTGCTGCACTTCCGCCAGCCCCAGCTCCCAGGGCGAGCCGGCGTAGCGGATGGAGGTCAGCGGGCTGGCCGCGGTGCCACCGTCATAGCCGCTGATAGTGATCAGGTCGGCATAGGCCTTGGCCACCCCGGCGGCAATGGTGCCGACCCCGGGCTCGGACACCAGTTTCACCGACACCAGCGCCTGGGGATTGACCTGCTTCAGGTCGAAGATGAGCTGCGCCAGGTCCTCGATGGAGTAGATGTCGTGGTGCGGCGGCGGCGAAATCAGGGTCACCCCGGGCACCGAGTAGCGCAGGCGTGCGATCAGGCCATTGACCTTGCCGCCGGGCAACGGGCCGCCCTCGCCGGGCTTGGCGCCCTGGGCCACCTTGATCTGCAGCACCTCGGCGTTGACCAGGTAGTGGGGGGTGACGCCAAAGCGACCGGAGGCGATCTGCTTGATCTTGGACATGCGCTCGGTGCCGTAGCGGGCCGGATCCTCGCCGCCCTCGCCGGAGTTGGAGCGGGCACCGATGCGGTTCATCGCCGCCGCCAGGGCCTCGTGGGCCTCGGGGCTGAGCGCCCCCAGCGACATGCCGGCGGAGTCGAAGCGCGGCAGGATGCTCTCCACCGATTCCACCGCGTCCAGCGGCAGAGGCTTGGCGGCCTCCACCGGCCCCAGCAGGTCGCGAATGGTCGCCACCGGACGCTCGTTCACCAGTTTCGCATAGCGCTGGTAGATGGCGTAGTCGCCGCTGGCCACCGCCTGCTGCAGGGTGGTCACCACATCCGGGTTGAAGGCGTGGTACTCCTGTCCGTGAACGTATTTCAGCAGGCCGCCCTGCTGGATGTACTTGCGCGGGTTCCAGGCCTGCCGGGCCAGGAATTTCTGGTCCGCTTCCAATTCGGCAAAGCCGGCGCCCTCGATGCGCGAGGCCACGCCGCGAAAGGCCACGTCCACCACTTCCCGGGCCAGACCCACGGCCTCGAACAACTGGGCACCGCGGTAGGAGGCGACAGAGGAAATGCCCATCTTGGACATGATTTTCAGCAGGCCCTTGTTCAGGCCCTTGCGGTAGTTCTTGAAACAGGCGCTGGGCTCCCCGAGGATTTCGCCGTCGCGGATCAGGTCTTCCAGCACCGTATAGGCCATGTAGGGATACACGGCGGTGGCGCCAAAACCGATCAGGCAGGCGATCTGGTGGGAATCGCGCGCACTGGCGGTCTCCACCACCAGGTTGGCATCACAGCGCAGGCCCTCGCGGATCAGGTGGTGGTGCACCGCGCCGGTGGCCATCAGGCTGTGGATGGGCAGGCGGTCGCGGGCGATGCCGCGGTCGGACAGGATCAGCAGAGTCTTGCCCTCGCGCACCGCCTGCCCGGCGACGGTGTTCAAATCAGCCACCGCCTGTTGCAGGTCTTTCTCCGCCGGGTTGTAGGTGGCGTCGATATCGGCAATCGCCAGGCCGGGACGCTCCAGCTGCAGCAGGGTATTGAACTTGCCCTGGGACAGCACCGGTGAGGAGAGGATGATGCGGTTGGCGTGTTCCGGTCCTTCCAGAAAGATGTTTCTCTCACCGCCGAGGTCGGTTTCCAGCGACATGACGATGGTTTCCCGCAGCGGGTCGATGGGCGGGTTGGTCACCTGGGCGAACTTCTGGCGAAAGAAGTCATAGAGGGAGCGCTGCTGTCGCGACAGCACCGCCATCG
>JBKDZQ010000208.1:0-7575 GCA_047971325.1 Parahaliea sp. | reverse complement strand
TGTGCGTCGGGCCAGCACAGGCCGGGGAGGGCATTCCAATCCTTCCAGTCGACCACCTTGCTGTAGCGCTGCAGCAGTTCCCTGCACGCGGCCTCGTCCAGCAATTGCCGGAACAGGGCGTACTCCCGGGCTGACAGGGAAATCATGATTGCCGCCTTTTCTGGTCTGTGATGATTATCAGTTTCATCATAGGCACAGATAAATAAAAAGCAAGCAGGACTGTTTATTAATTGGTGGCGAAAGTGAAGGAAACGACGGGTGGGGAAGGCGGTAGCAAGGGACTACCGCCGCCAGTGCCTGCCGCGGATCAGGCCGCCGCGTGGGCCGCCTGCCACTCGGCGCGATTGATGGCGCCGAGGATGCCGTCCAGGGAGGCCTGGATGATATCGTGGCTGCGCCCCACCCCGCAGTGCCGCTCGCCATCGATATTGAGCTGGATGTAGCACACCGCTTCGGCATCGGCGCTGTGGCTCAGGGCATGCTCGCTGTATTCCACCAGCACGATCTGCTTGCCGACAAAGCGGCTCATGGCATCGACAAAGGAAGCCACTACGCCGTTGCCGGCACCCTTCAGGGTGTGGGCAGCGCCCTTGCGCAGTAACTGCGCCTGCAACTGGTCGGCATTGTCGGCGCGGCTGACCTGGTAGTCACCGAGCCGGTATTCACCCCCTTCGCGCAGGTAGGTCTGCTGGAACAGCTGGAAGATATCCTCGCCGGACACCTCCGTTTCGCGCTCTTCGGCGAAGGCCTGCACGATGGAGGAAAAATCGATCTGCAGCCAGCGCGGCAGCTCGTAGCCGTACTCCCGCTCCAGCACATAGGCGATACCGCCCTTGCCGGACTGGCTGTTGATGCGAATGACCTCCTGAGAGGAGCGGCCGATATCCTGCGGGTCGATGGGCAGGTAGGCCACCTGCCAGGGAGGGCTGTCATCGCGCCTGGACAGGCACTTCTTGATGGCGTCCTGGTGACTGCCGGAAAAGGCGGTGAACACCAGCTCACCCGCCCAGGGATGGCGCGGATGCACCGGCAAATGGGTGCACTCCTTCACTGTCTGGATGATTTCATCCATGTGGCCCAGTTGCAGTTTCGGGTCCACCCCCTGGCTGTAGAGGTTCATGGCCATGGTGACGATATCCATGTTGCCGGTGCGCTCGCCGTTGCCCATGAGGGTGCCCTCCACCCGGTCGGCGCCCGCCATTACTCCCAGCTCCGCCGCCGCCACGGCACAACCGCGATCGTTGTGGGTGTGCAGGGAAATCAGCAGGCTGTCGCGGCGCGCCACCCGGTCGCAAAACCACTCGATCTGGTCGGCATAGACATTCGGGGTGCTCATCTCCACCGTGGCCGGGAGGTTGATGATGGCCGGCCGCTCCGGCGTAGGTTGCCACACAGCGGTGACCGCATCGCAGACTTCCACCGCGAAATCCAGTTCGGTGCCGGTGAAGCTCTCGGGGGAGTACTCGAATACCCACTCGGTCTGCGGGTATCTCGCCGCACAGTCCTTCACCAATTGGGCGCCGCGCACGGCGATGTCGAGAATACCCTGGCGGTCCAGGCCAAAGACCTGTTCGCGCTGCACCGTGGAGGTGGAATTGTAGACATGCACCACGGCGCGGCGCACGCCCCTGAGCGCCTCGAAGGTTTTTTTGATCAGCTCCGGGCGGGCCTGGGTGAGCACCTGCACGGTAACATCGTCGGGGATACGCTGCTTGTCGATCAGCTCGCGGACAAAATCGTAGTCGTGGCTGGAGGCGGAGGGAAAGCCCACCTCGATCTCCTTGAAACCCACTTTGACCAGCTGATCCCAAAGTTTCGACTTCTGGCGCGCCGTCATCGGCTCGATCAGCGCCTGGTTGCCATCGCGCAGGTCCACGCTGCACCAGCGGGGCGCCCTGGTGATAACGCGGTCGGGCCAGCGCCGGGAGGTCATGCGCACGGGCTGAAAGGGTTGGTATTTGCGGTGGTCAAAGTTGCTCATGGCCGGATCCAGGGCAGAATGTCAATCATTGGTGGTCTTGGTTGAGAGGCTGCTCACCTGGTGGGTCCCGTGGAACCTGCCCTCATGAGGCCTTGTACGGTGCCCGGCGGGCGGGTAGCCCGGCGGAGCGACAACAGCAGGTGAGGAAGCAGCCAAGTACACAGTATAGCGCCGCGACTTTAGGGAATTGTTGCAAATATTGCCTTGTGACAGGCACAAAATGCCGTATTTCACCACTTTATAGTAAAAAAATGGTGAAATAACCCACGATAGTGCACAGATGCAAAAAAATTCCTATATTTGGCAGCGATAGGGGGAGGCGCCCGCGGCATGGGGCAGCACTTTGATATGACTGGCATCGAGTATCAGCCACTCGAAATCCGGCTCCCGTTTCAAAGACCTGGGGTACCGGTATTGCTTCATGTTTACTTTAATTGGTAACGACAGCGTCCAGCAAACAGCGTTAAAATTACAGTACCTGCAAATTGGCGTACTGCACCACCAGCCACTTGCTGCCCTCGTTGTCGAAATGCACTTCCACCCGGGCGCTGTTGCCGCGGCCTTCAAAGTTTAGCACGACGCCCTCGCCGAAAATCCGGTGCAGCACACGCTGGCCAAGGCTGAGGCCGGTATCCGGCACCGCCGCCTGGGTGAGACTGCTCACCGGCGCCGCCAGGGTGTTGTTGAGCCGCACTTCCTGCAGCAGTTCCAGCGGAATCTCGCGGATGAAACGCGAGGGGTTGTTGTAGGATTCGCTGCCGTGCAGGCGCCGGGTTTCGGCGTAGGTGATGTACAGGCGTTCCATGGCGCGGGTGATGCCCACGTAGCACAGGCGCCGCTCTTCCTCCAGCCGTCCCGGCTCCTCCAGCGACATGCGGTGGGGGAAGAGGTTTTCTTCCATGCCCGCCAGGAACACCAGCGGAAACTCCAGGCCCTTGGCCGAGTGCAGGGTCATGAGTTGCACGCTGTCCTCGTGGGCGTCGGCCTGGGCCTCGCCGGCGTCGAGGGCTGCGTTGTCGAGGAATTGCTGCAGCACCGACAGGTCCTCCAGCTCGGGATCGAACTGGCGGGCGGCGCTTACCAGTTCTTCCAGGTTTTCCACCCGGGCCTGGCCCTTCTCGCCTTTTTCTTTCTGGTGGAATTCCAGCAGGCCGGAGGCATGCTCCACGTGCTCCACCAGCTCTTCCAGAGCCATGGTGTCGGTGCCGCTGTCCATTTCGTCGATGAGCACGACAAAGCCCTCCAGTGCCGAGGTGGCCCGGGCGGGGAGCAGTTTTTCGGCGATGGCCATGCGGATGGCCTGCCACAGGGACACTTCCCGGTTGCGGGCCACTTCGCGCACGGTTTCCAGGGTCTTGCTGCCGATGCCCCGGGGCGGAACGTTGATCACCCGCTCCACCGCCGCGTCGTCGCCGCGATTGGCGATCAGGCGCAGGTAGGCCAGGGCGTTGCGGATTTCCATGCGCTCGTAGAAACGCTGGCCACCGTGGATGCGGTAGGGTATGCCGGCGCGTATCAATGCTTCCTCCAGCACCCGCGACTGGGCGTTGGAGCGGTAGAGCACGGCCACGGAGGCGCGCTCATGGCCGTCGCCGACCCAGCTCTGGGCCTGCTCGACGATGAAACGCGCCTCGTCCTGTTCGTTGAAGCCGGCGTAGAGGGTGATGGGCTCGCCGCTCTCGCCGGCGCTCCACAGTTCCTTGCCCAGGCGGCCGAAGTTGTGGGCGATCACTCCGTTGGCCGCCTGCAGGATGGTCTGGGTGGAGCGGTAGTTCTGCTCCAGGCGTACCGTCTGACAGTTGCGAAAATCGTCGGCGAAGCGCTGGATGTTCTCGATTCTGGCGCCGCGCCAGCCGTAGATGGACTGGTCGTCGTCGCCCACCGCCACCACCGGCACCTTGCCCCCCGCCAGCACCCGCAGCCAGGCGTACTGGATGGTGTTGGTATCCTGAAATTCATCTACCAGGATCTGGCGGAAGCGCCCCTGGTAGTGGGCCAGCACGGCGGGGCTTCGCAACCACAGCTCATGGGCGCGCAGCAGCAGCTCGGCGAAGTCTACCAGTCCGGCCCGTGCGCAGGCCTGTTCATAGCTATGGTAGATGCGCAGCAGGGTCTGGGCGTAGAGGTCACCGTGGGGGGCGTCGATATGGCTGGCGCGCAGGCCCTCGTCCTTCTGGCCGTTGATGTACCACATGGCCTGTTTGGGCGGCCAGCGGGACTCGTCCAGGCCCAGTTCCCGGCACACCCGCTTGACCAGCCGCAACTGGTCGTCGGCGTCGAGAATCTGGAAGTTCTGTGGTAGGCCGGCGTCCCGCCAGTGGGCCTTCAACAGGCGGTGGGCCAGGCCGTGGAAAGTGCCCACCCACAGGCCGTGGGTGGCGATGTGCAGCATCTGCTCGATACGCCCGCGCATCTCCCGGGCCGCCTTGTTGGTAAAGGTGACTGCCAGGATGGCCTGGGGCGACAGGCCCTGGGCGCGAATCAGCCAGGCGATACGATGCACCAGCACGCGGGTCTTGCCACTGCCGGCGCCGGCCAGCACCAGCAGGTTGTCGCTCTCGGCGGCGACCGCTTCGCGCTGGGCGCTGTTCAGGGGTGAGAGAATATCGGATACATCCATCGTCGCATTCTACCCAAATTGCTTCTGGCACTCACGGTTCCCGCGCAATCGCCTCACACGCGATCCGTTTCCTGCGCATTGACCGGTCCACCTGTATACTTGGACCTGGGTTTTCAGCGTGGCGATCATCAATTTGACCAGCTCCGGCAGAACGCTGCTCCGCGACATCGAGTCGGCGGTGGACAGACTGCGCCGCTCCGAGCGCAAGGTGGCAGATCGGGTGCTGGCGCACCCGGATGAGGTCATCCACATGCGCATCGTCGACCTGGCCGCCGCCGCCGGGGTGAGCGAACCCACCGTGGTGCGTTTCTGTCGCGCCATCGGCTGCCAGGGCTTCCAGAATTTCAAACTGGCGCTGGCCCAGTCGCTGGCCCAGAACACCAGCCAGGAACCCTTTGTGCTCAGCGAGCTGGACACCGCCCGGGACTATACCTACAAAGTGTTCGACGCCACCATGAAAACCCTGGCCCAGGTGCGCGATACCCTGGACCCGGACGCCATCGAGGTGGCAGTGGACGCCCTGTGCAACGCCCGCCGGGTGGAGTTTTACGGCTTCGGCGCCTCCAGCCCGGTGGCCATCGACGCCCAGCACAAGTTCTTTCGCTTGCAGATTGCCAGCGCTGCGCTCTCCGACCCCCATATCCAGGCCATGTCCGCCATGTCGCTGACCTCCGCCGACGTGGTGGTGGCCATCTCCCAGTCCGGACGCAGCACCGCCCTGCTGGAAGCCATGGACCATGTGCGCGAGTCCGGCGCGGTCATCATCGCACTGGCGCCCTCCGATACACCCGTGCTCAAGCGCGCCACCTTGCCGATTCCCATCGACGCGGCCTCGCCGGACGAAGAGAGTTACACTCCGCTGCCCTCGCGCATCGCCCATCTGGCGGTGATCGACATTCTCGCCGCCGGGGTGTCGAAGATGAAGGGCGACGAAGTCACTCGTCACCTGCACAAGCTCAACCGGGGGCTGCAGTCCCTGCGCAGCAGCGACTGAATCCGGCTGACCCCCGCTGCCCGCTCTGTTAGTATCCCCGCAAGTCAAAGGAGTGAACCGAGGCACCGTCCCTGAGCAAAGATCCGCGCGATAACGACCATCCCGTCGCTCCTCCACCGCGCTCCTCTGACACCTCATCGCCCGCCGGCGCAGCCCCATCCACCTCCGCCGGGCCTGTTTCCAAAAAACCGGCTGAACAGGATCTGCTGGATGACTGGGACCCGGACTACGACGACTACGATGATTTCGACGACGACGCAGACGATCGGGACGACGTCGATGACAGCGACGAATTTGACGACCCGGCCGATCTCAACCCCGTCTCTGCCAAGCGCGCGGACCGCACGCCGCTGTCTTTCGAGGCTCCCGACCAGCTCGACAAGCAGGACAAGCGCCGCGCCCCGGCCTATTGCGATGATGACGAGGATGAGGAAGACGAATACACCGCATCCGGCACCGGGGACGACAGGGACACAAACCAGGCGGATGATGATGGCGGCCACACCCTCCAGTCCTTTGACGACGCCAAGGACTGGCAGGGCCGGGACGAGGATGAGCGGGGGCGCGGCCTGTTCGCCCCCTTGCCGCTGGGCCTGATAGCGGTGGGCTTGGTTGCGCTGGTATTGCTGGCGATGGGCGGCTTCGGTGTGCTGAAGGAGCGCGCCGCCCTGCGCGAGCAGATACGCGACCTGCGCGCGCAACTCGCCCAGGCGGTCCAGCCCGAACAACTCAGCCGCGAACGCAGCACCCACCGGGAGCTGGAGGAGCGCAACGAAGATCTGGGCCGCCACGTCGAAGCCCTCACCCTGGAAAACCACCGCCTGGTCGACACTGTCGCCGGCCTCGAGCTGCAACTGGATGCACAGCGCAGTGCTGCGGAAGCTGCGGAAAATACGGCGCCGGCCAGCAGCGCCAAAGCCGCGTCGGGGTCCACCCGGACCGTCGCCGCAACCACCAGCGACAGCGCCGGCAAATGGTTCGTCAACTTCGGCTCCTACGCCAGCAAGCGTACCGCCGAGCGCTGGGTGGAACGTCTGCAGCCGGAAGCCGGCAGGGTCGTGGTGCTGGATGCCCCCGGCGGCAAGCTGTTCCGGGTGCGCGTCGTTGCACTGCCCGACAGGGCCACTGCCCAGTCCGTCGCCACATCGTTACAATCCCGATACAACCTGTCCAGACTTTGGGTGGGTGAAGACTGACACGGACCCACGCCGAGCTTGGCAGCGCACTGCGAGCCTGCTACTGTTTCCGTTTGGCTCAGTTCAGCTCAAGGAAATAAGGAAATAGCGATGAACAAACTCACTTTCGCCTTTGCCGCCATCACCCTGGGTAGCAGTCTCGCCATGGCTGATTGCCCCAAACCTGAAATGCCGACAATGCCCGATGGCGCCAGCGCCAAGATGGAGGACATGCTGCAGGGACAAAAAGCCGTAAAAACCTTCCAGACCGCCAACGTGGACTACATGAAGTGCCTGGAAGAGCTGTTCAACTCGGCCGAGGCCAAGATCAAGTCCGGCAAGCTGACGGGGGATGACCTGGAAAGCACCCAGAAGATCTACAGTGAGGCGGTGGACGCCTACAACGCGGCCGTATCCTCCGAAGAGACGATGGCCGGGCGGTTCAACGCGGCCATTCGCGCCTACAAGGCCGCCAACCCCAGCTGACACAGCCCCCGGGCCGGGGCTGCGATTCCGCATCCTCGCCCCGACCGATCCCCTCCGGTTGTTCCATCGCTATCCGGGACCAATCGCGCTGTGGTTTTCAAGTTCGCGACGGAACAGTCGCATCATCAGCTCGATATCCCCCACCCCCGCATAATTCAGCCGTGTAACGAAGGCGATGCGACGGTGCGGCCCCGGCTCGTCCAGCGGCACCGCCGCCAGTTCACTGCTGCCTGCCAACAACTGGTCCAGGGCCATGGCTGGCACCAGGGTCGAGCCCATGCGTCCCGCCACCATCTGGATCAGGGTGTAGAGGCTGGCT
>JBKDZQ010000207.1:0-3923 GCA_047971325.1 Parahaliea sp. | reverse complement strand
CCAAGGCACACAATCTTCATCGGCATTCCTCTTTGTTACGCTCGGCGCCAGGGGGTGGTCGCCAGATAGCTGACATTGGTTTACGCTTGAGTCTGGCGCCAGTATAGCGCAAACATTTTATATTTAAAATATTGTGAAGTACGCCATGAGAGAATCGCGAGCTACCGACAATCTGGACCACGAAACGCGCCTGCACGAGGACGACCACCACTCCATCAAACTGTGGTTGCGCCTGCTGACCTGTTCCAGCCTGATCGAGTCACGCCTGCGCACCGCACTGCGCGAGACCTTTGATATCACCCTGCCGCGTTTCGACTTTCTGGCCCAGCTTGAACGGGTGCCCGACGGGCTCACCATGGGCGAGCTGTCCAGGCGGATGATGGTCTCCGGCGGCAACATCTCTGGCATCGCCACCCAGTTGGTGAACGAGGGCCTGGTCGAGCGCAACCCGCTGCCGGATAACCGGCGCACGGTGAAGGTCAAGCTGACGCCGAAGGGGGCTAGCGTGTTCGCGCGCATGGCAGAGGAACATGAGCAGTGGGTGATCGGCTTGCTGGGGCACCTTGACAGCAAAGAAGTGGAGCAGCTGATGGGCCTGCTCGGGCGGGTGAAGCGGGGGGCCTGATGGTGGGGTTCGCAGCTTGCGGCAAATAATATTTTAGATTTAAAATATTTGCTCCTTCCAGCCCAGGGAGCCGACCATGTGGAAGCCGCCGGAACGCATCAAATACACCCCCGTAGAGGAGGACTGGCCCAGCGCATCCCAGGCCGCCACCAGCCGCCTGTTCTCCCCGGTTGCCGTTGGCTCCCTGACCCTGACTCAGCGTACCTGGGTGCCGGCCATGGTGCCCTGGCGCTCCAACGAGGAGGGTGAGGTCACCGCCGACGTACTGCAGTGGTACGAACGCTTCGCCCGGGGCAAGCCCGGGGCCATCGTGGTGGAGGCCACCGGCATTCGCGATATTCCCAGCGGCCCCCTGCTGCGCATCGGCGACGACCGCTACCTCCCGGGGCTGAAAAAACTGGTGGATACGGTGCGCGAGGCCAGTGGGGGGCAGACCCGCCTGCTCATCCAGATCATCGATTTCCTGCCCATCCGCCGGCGCCCTGACCCGCAAAAAGTCCTCGGCCGTTTTCTGCCGGTGGGCGGGCACCACCGCCAGGCCCTGGCCTTGGCCGGGGCGGATGAGGCCAGTGTGCGCCAGGCCCTGCTGGCGCTGGAGCCGGCGGCGCTGGAGGCGGTGCTGAGCACCAAGGAGTGGGAGGACATGCAGATGGGCTACCGGGAGCGGGTGACCGACACCCACCTGCCCGGTATCGCCGAGCTGCCCCGGGTGCTGCCGGGCCTGTTCGCCAGTGCCGCCCGGCGGGCCGAGCAGGCGGGCTTCGATGGCGTGGAACTGCACTACGCCCACGCCTACACCATGGCCTCCTTCCTCTCCGCCACCAATACCCGCGACGATGGCTACGGCGGCGACCGGGAGCAGCGCGTGCGCCTGCCGTTGGAAGTGTATCGCGCGGTGCGCGAGGCCACCGGCGAGGGTTTCGCGGTGGGCTGCCGCTACCTCAGCGACGAGATCATCGACGGTGGCAACCGGGTGGACGATGCCTGTTACTTCGCCAATGCCTTTGCCGGGGCCGGCATGGATTTCCTGTCCCTCTCCCGCGGCGGCAAATTCGACGACGCCAAGCAGCCCAAGGTGGGCTGGGCCGCCTACCCCTATACCGGCCAGAGTGGCTACGAGTGCATGCCGGGTTACATTTCGGATGAGCAAGGTCCGTTTGGGCGCAATATCGAGCCAGTGGCGGCAATTCGGCAAAGTCTCAAGGCACGGTCGTTGGACATACCCCTGGTGGTGGCCGGCGGTATTTTCGGTTTCAGCGCCGCTGAGGCCATCCTGCAATCGGAGCAGGCGGATATCATTGGCCTCGCGCGTCAGGCACTGGCGGATCCGGACTGGTTCGAGAAAGTGCGCAGCGGCTTTGGCCCCCAGGTGCGGGTGTGCCGCTACAGCAACTACTGCGAGGGCCTGGACCAGAAGCACAAGCAGGTCACCTGCGAGCTGTGGGATCGCGAGGCGCTGGACGAGCCGGGTGTGGCATTCACCAGTGATGGCAAGCGACGCATGGTGGCGCCGGCGTGGGTGCCAGGGGGTTGAAGGCCCTGGCAATGGCCCCGGCGAGAACGCCACCCGGCCTTAGCCAAGCTCGCCCAGCGTTTCTCCCAGGGCGTTGATCAGGCTGTCGATCTCCTCGGTTTCCACGGTGAAGGGCAGGCCCAATTGCACGGTATCGCCCCCGTAGCGCACATAGAAACCCTTTTGCCACAGCTTCATGGCAATGTCGTAGGGGCGGCGCAGGGGCTCCCCCGGCAGGGCGGCGATACTCAGGCCGCCAGCGAAGCCACAGTTGCGGATGTCGGTGACATGGGGCGCCCCGCGCAGGCCGTGCAGGGCGCTTTCGAAGTACGGTGCCAGACTGGCGACCCGGGTGATCAACTGTTCGCGTTCGAGCACTTCCAGGGCGGCGAGCCCGGCGGCACAGGCCACCGGGTGGCCCGAATAGGTGTAGCCGTGGGGCAGCTCCAGGGCGTAGTCGGGGCCGCCGTGTTCCATGAAGGTATCGTGGATGTCCTGGCGCACCACCACCGCGCCCATGGGGATGGCGCCGTTGGTGAGCTGCTTGGCCAGGGTGATGATGTCCGGGGTGACGCCGAACGCCGCCGCCCCGGTGTTGGCGCCGAGGCGGCCAAAGGCGCAGATCACCTCGTCGAAAATCAGCAGGATGTCGTGCTGGTCGCAGATCTCCCGCAGCCGCTGCAGGTAGCCCTGGGGCGGAGGAATCACCCCAGCCGAGCCTGCCATGGGCTCCACGATCACGGCGGCGATATTGCTGGCGTCGTGCAGGGCGATCAGCTCCAGCAGGGCCTCGGCCCGCTCGCGCCCCGTGGCCGGCTGGCCACGGTTAAAGCGGTTGCCCTCCAGCAGGGTGTGGGGCAGGTGGTCGGCGTCCACCGCCTGGCCGTAGAGGCTGCGGTTGGGGCCGATGCCGCCGACGGCAATACCGCCGAAATTGACCCCGTGATAGCCCCTGGCGCGCCCGGTCAGCCGGGTCTTGCCGGCCTGGCCGCGCTTGCGCCAGTAGGCGCGGGCGATTTTCAGGGCGGTGTCCACCGCCTCGGAGCCCGAGCCGGTGAAAAAGACACGGTTCAGTCCCGCCGGCATGAAATCCGTGACCCGCTCCGCCAGCTGGAAGGCCCCGGGGTGGCCAAACTGGAAGGCGGGGGCGTAGTCGAGCCGCGCCAGCTGCCGGCTGACCGCCTCGCTGATCTGCGGGCGGGCGTGGCCCAGGCCGCAGGTCCACAACCCCGATAGCCCGTCGAAAACGCGCCGGCCGTCGGCGCTGGTGAAGTAGTGGCCGGTGGCGGACACGATCATCCGCGGATCCCGCTTGAAGTCGCGGTTGCCGGTGAAGGGCATCCAGTAGGTCTCGAGCTGGGATTGGGTGACGAGGTCGCTGGCTTCGCTGGCGGGCATGTTCATGGCGCGCTCTCCGGTGGCTTGTGTTGCCATCATAATGCGCTGATATTCTCCAAAGTAATATGCTTGGTTGCGTGCATTTGTATTATGTTCTACTGACATTGGTGACGTGCGGTTTGCCGATGTGCCGACGAACGGGGAGTGATGGACGGGGCAGGTAAACGGCGCGGATGAAAAGGATAGATGTAACGCCGTGACTGGCCCTGTTCCCCCTTGAATGGGCTGTGGCCGCAATCCTGCCGCGAGACTATACTGTGACCATCCCGCAACGGAGGAAAACTCTATGAAATATCAGATTCTGGCTGCCCTGACGATGGCCATGGCAGCGGTGGCATGCACGGCCGGTGATGCCCAGGATGAAGCGTTCACCGCCTTGTCCAGTTC
>JBKDZQ010000206.1:0-5187 GCA_047971325.1 Parahaliea sp. | reverse complement strand
CTCCAGCTCCGTCGGCGCCCCGAAACTCAGGCCCTTTTCACACTGGCGCACCACCGCCTCGCGCACCGCCGGGTGATTGTGCCCCACCAGCATCGGCCCCCAGGACAGCACATAGTCGATATAGCGCCGGCCGCTGGCGTCGAACACATGGGCGCCCTCGCTGCGCTCGATAAACACCGGGGTGCCGCCCACCGCCCGGAACGCGCGCACCGGGGAATTCACGCCGCCGGGGATGTGGGCTTTGGCCTGCTGGAAAAGTTGTTCGGAGGTGGTCATGGAGTTCCTGATCGATAGGACAAAACAGAACGGGGGAACTCAGCGCGGATGTGGCACTGAGGCCGCGGGGCAAACCGGCCCCTGCGGGACCGTGCGAGACATGGAGGGTCTGCCCCTCTTTTTGGGCATGTCGAGCGCGAGCCCCCATGGATGGGTTTACGGCGTGTCCAGCAGGGGCCGGTTTGACACGTGGCCGGTCTGTGATGGTCGCGCAACCCAAGGCAGGGGATTATCGGCTGTGAGGCCGGGAATATCTAGCGCTGCCTAACAACCAATGCTGCTTACTTGGGAGCACTGAATCCGGTCGCCACCCCTGCCCCCGGTTTTCGAGACCCGCCGTAAACCCATCCCTGGGGGCTCGAATGCCGCATCCATGCGGCATACGGTCTCGAAAACCGGGGGCAGGGATAGCGACCTCACACCGCGGAGTCTCGGAGTAAATAGCGCTGTGTCTAAAACGGCTTCAACACCGCCAAGGCCACAATCCCCAGCAAAAACAGCACCGGCACCTCATTGAAAAAGCGGTAGAACACATGCGACCGCGAATCCCGGTCCGCATTCACCGCCTTCACAAAGCGCCCGCACTGCAAATGATAGCCCACCAGAAACACCACCCCCAGCAATTTCACAGGCAGCCAGCCCGCGCGCAGATAGTAGTCCGGGTTCAGCGCGATCATCGCCAGCCCAAAAATGATCGTCAGCACCATAAAGGGCGTCACAAAACGGTACAGCCTGCGCGCCATCACCGCCAGTTGCCCCCGCGTGGCGGCATCCTCGCTGGCGGCGAAGTACACCAGGATACGCGGCAGATAGAACAGCCCCGCGAACCAGCACACCATGAAAAAAATGTGAAGAGCCTTCAGCCACAGCATGGGGAAGCGTTCCTTACAGATTGGACAGCGTAAAGCGCTCGATACTCTCTCGCGTCACGATACCTTGCAAAATACGATTGCCGCCGGCGTTGCGCCCATAGACACAGACCGCCTCCACCGTGCGCTCCGTGAGGCGGTCCATCGCCTGGCGCAGGGTGGCCTGTACCGGGACCGGTGCGATCGACCAGCGCCGCAGATCCAGGTCGGAGAGATTGATCGGCTCCTCCGGGGGCTCCAGGTCGCCCAGATAGTCCGCCAGTTCACTGCCGCGCAGCAGGAACAGATCCTCCCCGTCCCGGGTGATCAGGCACCAGGCGGGGGTGGCGTTGAGCAGCATGGGAATGCGCGAGGGCTCCAGTTGCACCGGTAGCTTGAACACACTCACCTCCATGCTGGAGGTGACATCGGTGCGGTGCAGCAACTGGTTGAGCGGATCATCCGGTACCGTCCGGCGCATTTGCCGCAGTACCACCTGATGGGCCGCCCGGTGGTGAAACAGGCCGTTGTTGATCAGGTTGGCGGTGATGATGGCCAGCAGGGCCGGCATGGCGACACTGGCGCTCTGGGTCAGCTCGATCACCGCCAGCACCGCCGCCAGCGGCGCGTTGAGCACCGCGCCCATGCAGGCCGCCATGCCGAGGGCGATGTACAGGGTCTGGGTCGAGAGGGGGATGGGGGAGTGCAGGTTGCCGAGCAGTCCGAAGGCGCCGCCGATGCAGGCGCCGATCAGCAGGTTGGGGCCGATCAGGCCAATGGGCATGCCCATGCCGCAACTGACACTGGTGGCCAGCAGCTTGCAGAACGCCAGGGTGGC
This sequence comes from Parahaliea sp., assembly GCA_047971325.1. Lineage (GTDB taxonomy): Bacteria > Pseudomonadota > Gammaproteobacteria > Pseudomonadales > Halieaceae > Parahaliea. The sequence continues at coordinate 3,225 of JBKDZQ010000206.1, read as the reverse complement.
CAGCAGCTGCAGGGGCAGGCCCTCGCGCAGGACGCGGTCGAGGGTGTCGTAGCCGATGCCCAACACCTCCGGCACCAGCAGGGCCAGGCCGCCGGTCAGGCAGCCCGCCAGGGTGAAACGGATCACCACCGGCCAGCGCGACAGGCGCGCCGTCATCTGGCTGAGCTGGATGAACAGGGTGACCGCCAGTCCGCAGGCCACCCCGAGCAGCACGATGTAGGGCAGCTCCAGCAGGGAGTGCAGCTCCACCTTGGGAATGGTGAACAGCAAGGAGCCGCCCCCCAGGTAGCGGCTGATGGCCGAGGCCGACACCGCCGCCAGCATCACCGGGATGAAGCCCACCACCGTGTATTCGGCGACGATCACCTCCATGGCGAAGATCACCCCGGCCAAGGGGGTATTGAAGGCGGCGGCAATGCCGCCGGCTGCACCGCAGGCGATCAGCACCCGCAGGCTGTTGTGGGGTAGCTGCAGACGCTGGCCCAGCAGGCTGTTGGCGGCGGCGCCCAGGTGCACGTCGGGGCCCTCACGTCCCCCGGACTGGCCGGTGGCCAGGGCGAAGGCACCGCCGGCGAATTGCACCAGGGCGTTGCGCAGGGGCAGCACGCCGTAGTCACTGTGCATGCGGCTGAGCACGTGCACCACACCGGTCTCCCGATTCTCGGGTTTGAGCATCCAGAAGCCGCAGCCCAGCAGCAGTGCGCCGCCAGCGGGCAGTGCGAACAGCTGCCACCAGGGCAGGGTCTCGAAGCCATCCCCCTCGTGGTACACCCCCCACAACCAGGCCAGCTCCGAGACGGACTTTTCAAAGGCCAGCACCACCAGGCCCGAGGCCAGTCCCCCGATCAGACCCAGAATGGCGTAGGCCAGCACCGAGTGGTAGTTGGTGAGATAGCGGCGGTAACTGTCGAGCAGTCGGTACAAACCGGAACCCCGATAAGCAAAACCCGAATATTAACAGTTATATCGCCTCTGTATGGCTTATATACTGTGCGCCCCCGGAATATAACCCGGCAAGGCATTTCACGGAGACAGGTACATGGCGAGAATCGGCATAGTCGGTGGCACCGGATATACCGGCGTGGAACTGCTGCGCCTGCTGGCGCAGCACGACGGGGTGGAGGTGGTGGCCATCACCTCGCGCGCGGATGCCGGGCGCCGCGTGGACGAACTGTTCCCGAACCTGCGCGGTCACTACGACCTCGCCTTTTCCGAGCCGGATGTGGCGCTGCTGTCGGCCTGCGACCTGGTGTTCTTCGCCACGCCCCACAATGTCGCCATGAACCTGGTGCCGGAACTGCTGGAGGGTGGTACCCGGGTGGTGGATCTGTCGGCGGACTACCGGATTCGCGACGCGGCCCTGTGGTCCCGCTGGTATGGCGAGCCCCATGTCAGCCCGCAGTTGCTGGCCGAGACGGTCTACGGCCTGCCGGAACTGCACCGCGAACGGATCGCGCAGGCCCGGCTGGTGGCCTGCCCCGGCTGCTACCCGACCTCCGTTCAGCTCGGCTTCCTGCCCCTGCTGGAGGCCGGGCTGGTGGACGCCTCGCACCTCATCGCCAGTGCCGCCAGCGGCGCCAGCGGCGCCGGTCGCCAGGCCAAGGTGGACAACCTGCTCAGCGAGGTCGCCGACAGCTTCAAGGCCTATGGCGTTGCCGGCCACCGCCATCTGCCGGAAATCGAGCAGGGCCTGGCGGATATCAGTGGCGCCCCGGTGGCGCTGACCTTCGTGCCTCATCTGCTGCCCATGGTGCGCGGCATTCACGCCACCTTGTTTGCGCGGCTGACCGGGGAGCACCAACTCGAGGAATTGCAGGCACTGTACGAGGTACGCTATCGCGACGAGCCCTTTGTCGATGTGCTGCCCGCCGGCAGGTATCCCCAGACCCGCACGGTCAAGGGTGCCAACCGTTGCCAGCTGGGCATCGCCCTGCCCCAGGGGCGCGACACCGTGGTGGTCATGTCGACCATCGATAACCTGATCAAGGGCGCTTCCGGGCAGGCCGTGCAGAACATGAACATCATGCTCGGCCTGCCGGAAACCCAGGGTCTTGGACAGGTGGGATTGCTGCCCTGAGCGCTTCTTCCCGGGGGCAACGTCCCCCGCTGCGCCACTGGACGGTGCTGGTGCTGATCGGCATCCAGGTGGCCGCCTTGCTGCTGGCCATCGGTGCCGTGGTTGGCCAGCAGGCGGTGTACCGGGCCCTGGGGGTGGACTGGGACCGCTACCGCGAAGTGCTGCGCACCGGGCCGGAAACCGAGGCGCGGATCAGCGAGCTCAACGAACAGCTGGCTGCTGCCCGCACCCGTCACGATATCGACCGGGCGGCCCTGGAACTGGTGCGCAAGGAACTGGCCCGCCAGCGCGAGAGAATCGCCGATCTCGACGAGGGCCTGCGTTTCTACCGTGGCCTGATGGCCCCGGGGGAGATCGCCCAGGGTTTCAGCCTGCGCGGCATCGAGCTGCTGGCGCGCAAGCGCCCCCGGGTCTACGCCTACCGCATCATCGCCCAGCAGGAGGCGCGCAAGCATGAAACCGTGCGCGGCGAGTTAAAGGTCAGCGTGCTGGGAACGCAGAATGGACAGTCAGTCAGCTACCCGCTGTCGGCGCTGGCGGAAGATGTGGAGACGGACACGGTGTCCCTGCGTTTTCGCTACTTCCAGCTGGTTGAAGGGGAGCTGAATCTGCCCCCCGGCTTCACGCCCCAGACCGTCGAGATCCAGGCGAACCTGAGCAAGCCGGACAAACTGGCAACCCGCCAGACTTTTCCCTGGCAGCTGCGGACCCGTTTTACCGCCGCCGGCAAGTAGTTCCGGTGGTGTCGCCGACACTGCCCTGGCTCATGTCCCCGGTCCAGAGCCTTTGGGTGCGGCACTTCGGATGCATCATAGTTGACTGAAATACTTGGTTTTACCATAATCCGCTGTCGAGTATCGTGCCCCCAGTGGCCCCGGATTGCCCATGTCAGTTGCCGAAGCCTTCAATCCCACCAGCCTTAACCTGTCGCCGCGGGCCGTTGCCAAGGTGCGGGAACTGGTCGAGGAAGAGGAAAATCCCAATCTCAAGCTGCGGGTGTACATTACCGGCGGCGGCTGCTCCGGGTTCCAGTACGGCTTCACCTTCGAGGAAGCGCGCGCCGAGGACGACACCGCCATCGAGCGGGACGGGGTGATGGTGCTGGTGGACCCGATGAGCTTCCAGTACCTGGCGGGAGCGGAGGTGGA
>JBKDZQ010000205.1:0-2444 GCA_047971325.1 Parahaliea sp. | reverse complement strand
GGTGCCGCTGGAATTCGAGGGCAAGAACGTGATGCTGGTGGATGACTCCATTGTGCGTGGCACCACCTGCCGGCAGATCATCCAGATGGCGCGGGACGCCGGCGCGCGCAAGGTGTATTTTGCCTCGGCGGCGGCGCCGGTACGCTTCCCCAATGTCTACGGCATCGACATGCCCTCCGCCAGCGAGCTGATCGCCCACGGTCGCAGCGTGGAGGAGGTGGGCGAGCTGATCGGCGCCGACTGGCTGGTGTTCCAGGACCTGGACGACCTGATCCGCTGCTCGCGGGAGGGCAATGAAACCGTCGACGGTTTCGATTGCTCGGTGTTCAATGGCAGCTATATCACCGGCGATGTGGACCAGCACTACCTGGACCACTTGGAGGCCATGCGCAACGACGAGGCCCAGGCCCAGAGCCGCGCCCGACTGCTCGAAGAAGGGGCCGTGGTGGGCCTCTACAACGACGCCTCCTGAGGAACAGATGACAGACTCACACGATCGGGACGCCCTGGCCGGCACCCGCATGGAGACGCTGGCGGTGCGCTCGGGTATCGAACGCACCGTGGAAGATGAGCACAGCGAGCCGATTTTCACCACCTCGAGCTACGTGTTTGACAGCGCCGCTGATGCCGCCGCGCGCTTCGCCGGCGAACGGCCGGGCAATGTCTACTCCCGCTATACCAATCCCTCGGTGCGCAGTTTCGAACAGCGCATCGCCACCATGGAGGGGGGTGAGGCCGCGGTGGCCACCGCCTCCGGCATGGCCGCCATCCTGGCCACCGCCATGGCCCTGCTGAAGGCTGGCGACCATGTGATCTGCTCCCGGGATGTGTTTGGCACCACCACCAACCTGTTTGGCAAGTACCTGACCCGTTTCGGGGTGCAGGTGAGCAGCGTGCCGCTGCTGGACATGGACGCCTGGCGCGATGCGGTCAGGCCCAACACCGCCATGCTGTTTCTGGAAACCCCCTCCAATCCCCTGAACGAAGTGGCCGACCTGGCGCAGTTCGCCGAGCTGGCGCGCGTCAGCGGCGCCCTGCTGGTGGTGGATAACACCTTCTGTACCCCGGTGTTGCAGCAGCCGCTGGCACTGGGCGCGGACATAGTGATCCATTCCGGTACCAAATTCATCGACGGCCAGGGGCGTTGCCTGGCGGGGGTGGTGATCGGATCGAAGGCGGCGATGGAGGAGGTGCTGACCTTCCTGCGCACCTGCGGCCCCACCCTCAGCCCCTTCAATGCCTGGGTGATGTTCAAGGGCCTGGAAACCCTGGGCCTGCGCATGCAGGCCCACAGCCGCACGGCGCTGGAGCTGGCGCGCTGGCTGCAGATCCAGGACGGGGTCGAGAAAGTTCACTACGCCGGCCTCGAGGATCATCCCGGCCACGCGCTGGCGGCGCGTCAGCAAAGTGGCTTTGGCGGCGTGCTGTCCTTCGAGGTGCGGGGCGCTCGGGAGGGTGCCTGGAAGGTGATTGATGCCACCCGCATCCTGTCGCTGACCGCCAACCTCGGCGACACCAAAAGCACTATCGTACACCCGGCCACCACCACCCACGGTCGCCTCAGCGCCGACGAGCGGGCGGCGGCGGGTATCGCGGATAGCCTGATTCGCGTTGCCGTGGGCCTTGAACATGTGGAAGATATCAAGATGGATCTGCAGCGGGGCCTCGACGCCCTGAGATCCTGGCAGCGATAACCACGGTTCAAATACGGGGAACACCGTACAATGCAGATACAGGGTGCGGTCGACCGCGCGGTGGCGGAGGTGGGGCGTGTGCTGTTGGGCAAGGAAAGCCAGATCCGCCTCGCCCTGTGCTGCCTGTTTGCCCGCGGGCATCTGCTGATCGAGGACTTGCCGGGCATGGGCAAGACCACCCTGTCCCACGCCCTGGCACAGGTGCTGGGCCTGTCTTACAAGCGGGTGCAGTTCACCTCGGACCTGCTGCCGGCGGACATTCTCGGCGTCTCCGTGTACAACGCCGGCGATGCCAGTTTCACTTTCCACCCGGGACCGATTTTCACCCAGCTGCTGCTGGCTGACGAAATCAACCGTACCACGCCGCGCACCCAAAGTGCCCTGCTGGAGGCCATGGCCGAGCACCAGGTGACGGTGGAGGGCGAAACCCGTCGCCTGCCGGAACCCTTTTTTGTGATTGCCACCCAAAATCCCATTCACCAGTCGGGTACCTACCCGCTGCCGGAGTCGCAGCTGGACCGCTTCCTGATGCGCCTGGAACTGGGCTATCCCGACCCGCGGGCGGAGCGGGAGCTGTTCCGCCGCCCGGCCCTCGGTGGCGAGGGCCAGTCGCCGCTGGACCGGTGCATGGCGCCGCAGCAACTGGTGTTGATCCGCCAGGCGGTGACCCAGGTGCACGCCTCCGACAACCTGCTGGACTATCTGCAGCGGCTGGTGGCCTATACCCGGGAGGCACCGGAATTCGCGGTG
>JBKDZQ010000204.1:0-5397 GCA_047971325.1 Parahaliea sp. | reverse complement strand
GTCCACCGCCGGGTGCGGCACCAGCACCGCTTCGATGTCCTGGGGGTAGATGTTCTGCCCGCCGCTGAGAATCATATCCTTCTTGCGGTCGACAATGTACAGGAAACCCTGCTCGTCGAGCTGGCCGATGTCCCCGGAACGCAGCCATTGCACGCCCTCGGCGTCGATGTACTCGGCCTCGCGGCTGGCCTGCTCCCGGTTCAGGTAGCCGGGCATGGAGATGCGCCCCCGCGATACCACCTCGCCGGCCTGCCCCGGGCCGAGCCTGTTGCCCTGCTCGTCGACGATGCAGATGTCGGCGCCCACCAGTGGCTTGCCCACCGAGGCCCAGCGGCCCTCGGCATCCTCCGGGTCGAGGGTGGTGATGATGCCCTCGGTGAGCCCGTAGAGTTCGATGATACCGCAGGGAAAGGCGGCGAAGATCTGCCGCTTGAGGTTTTCGTGCAGGGGCGAGCCGCAGGCCATCATCGCCTGCATGCTGCCGACATCGCAGGCGCGCCGCGACATGGCCTCCACCACCCGCTGGAACTGGATGGGTACCATGGCGGTGTGGGTGATGCGCTCGGCGGCCACGGTGTCGAGGAAGGCACCGGCATCAAAGGACGGGTGCACCACCAGCGTGCCCCCCGCCAGTACTGTGCACAGCATGGCTACCCAAGAGATATTGGAATACAGGCCAATGGTCAGCAGGGTGCGCGCAGCCCCGTGATAGCGCAGGGCGATGCACAGGTCGTAGGCCCAGTCGCGACGGCCCGCATGGGTGTGCACGATGCCCTTGGGCAGGCCGGTGGTGCCGGAGCTGTAGATCACGTTGAGGAAGTCATCGCCCTGCAGGCCGCTGGCGGGCAGCTCCGTCGGCCGGTTACGGCAGAGTTCCTCCAGGTTGCGCCAGCCCTCACCGGCGGGACCGGTGGTGAGGCGCAGCACAATGTCAGCCGGCAGCTGGTCCGCCAACGCCGTCAGTCGCGCCTGCTGGTCGGCGGTGACGGCGATGGCGCGCACGCCGGCGTCGGCCAGCATGGCCACCAGCGCCTCGTCGGGCACCGACAGGTTGATGGGCACCGAGGCCGCGCCGCTGGCCATCACCCCGAACAGCACCTGCACCATGGCCGCGGAGTTGGACATGACCACGCCCACCCGCTGACCGCGGCCGATGCCGTGGGCATTGAGCGCGTGGGCCAGCCGGTGATTGGCGACGCAGAACTCGCGCCAGTTCAGGTGCGTGTCACCACACACCAGCGCCTCGCGCTCACCGCGCCAGCGCCCGTGCAGGGCCAGTATCTCCGGCAGCAGTGGCGCGCGTGAATCAAAGCCGCTGAACATAGTGTGATCCCGAAAAAAAAGGGGCGCGGGTGCGCCCCGGACAGGCTGGACCCAAGCGGTATTGAACCTAGAAACCGTAGCTGACTGTGAAGGCCACTGTGCGCGGGTCACCATAGAAACCGGTGACGGTGTCCTCGCCGCCGAGCCCCGGCGCCAGCAGATTGCCCTGGTTGTCGTAGGTGGCGGCGAAGTTGTAGCCCGCCAGGCGGTATTCCTTGTCGCCCAGGTTCTTGCCGTGCAGGGCAAGGGTCCAGCGCTCATTCGGTGAGCGCAGCACGATGCCGGCGTTGTAGAGAGTGTAGCTGTCCTCATCCAGCGCCGAGGGCAACTCGAAGATATGCACGTCGTCGCGGTAGGCGGCATTGGCCAGCACGGTGGCCGACCAGCCAGCGATGTTGAGGCGGTATTGTACGCCGATGTTGTAGACGTACTCGGGGGTGTTGGAGATCACCCACAGATCGGATACATCCACCGTGGCCTGGGCGTTGGGGTCGTACCAGTCCAGCTCGGTGAATTTGGCATCGATGTAGCCGAAGGTGGCGTTCAGGCTCAGGGCCTCGGTGAGCACCGCCACCGCCTCCAGCTCGAAACCGCGCATTTCCGAGGCACCGGCGTTCAGCACCTGGGAAGCGAAATCGCTGGTACCCACCGCCCGCTGCACCGTCACCTGCATATCGGTATAGTCGTTGTAGAAGGCCGCCGCGTTCAGGCGCAGGCGCTGGTTCCACAGGGTGGACTTGATACCGACTTCGTAGGCGTCGACGGTTTCCGGGTCGAAGGGCTCGTCGCCATCGGGGTTGACGGCGATATTGGCGCGCATGTCATAACCGCCGGACTTGAAACCGGAGGTGTAGGACGCGTACACCATGACCTCGTCATTGATGGTGTACTGGACACCCAGGTGGGGCGTGAACTCACCCCAGCTGTCATCATCGTTGAAGTCCGACTGTACCGCCAGCAGCAGGCCGCCACCACTATTCGGGAAGCGGGAGCCGAGATAGACGTTGCGGTAGACACTGGCTTCCTTTTCATCGCGCGTATAGCGGCCGCCAAAACTGACGCTGAGCGCTTCGCTCACTTCATAGCTGCCCTGGAAGTAGCCCGAGTAGCTCTTGGTGTCCACGCAGCCGCCGTTTTCCACGGTGAGGTTGGACACCGCCAGAATCAGGTCGAAGACGCCGCAGGCCTGTCCCTCGTAGTAGTAGAGCCCGCCCACCGCGTTGAAGCGCCCGCCACTGTAGTTGAGCTGGAATTCCTGGGTGGTCTGGTCGTCGTCGTAGGTGGCCGGCACATCGACACTGGCGATGGCGGTGGCATCGAAGTCGATGGGGGTATCGGTACTGCCCTCCCGGTAGGCACTGATGGACTTGAACTGCCACTGCTCGCTGATATCCCACACCACCTGCAGCGACAGGCCCTCGGTTTCCACCAGGTTGTCGGTGAGCAGGCTGGTGTCGCTGTCGTACACGCTGCCGTAGGGCCGCTGGCCGGTCAGGAGGCTGGGTGTCAGGCGATAACCGCCCTTGGCGTTGGACTCGTCCCGGGTCTTGTCGCCGGAGAGCACGAAACTCAGCGTGTCGGTCGGCCGCCACTCCAGCTTCACATGGCCGGTGGCCACGTCCTTGTTGTAGTTGTCGGCACCGGTATTGCGGAAGTCACCAAAGCCATCGCGCTTGAGCACCGCGGCACCGCCGCTGATGAAGAGCCTGTCTTCAATCAGCGGCAGCGAGCCCGACACTTTGAAGTCCCGGCGCTGGTAGTCTCCCAGCGTCGCCTCCACGTCCAGGGTCGGCTCGTTGCCGGCCCGGCGGGTGGTGTATTTCAGCGCGCCGCCGATGGTGTTCTTGCCATAGAGCGTACCCTGGGGGCCGCGCAGTACTTCGATGCTCTCCACGTCGAGCACATCCAGCACCGCCCCCTGGGGGCGGGCGATGTAGACGTCGTCCACGTAGATACCCACCCCCGGCTCGAAGCCCCACAGCGGATCCTGCTGGCCGATGCCGCGGATATAGGCGGTCAGCGTGCTGTTGGTGCCACGGCTCACCTGCAGGGTGGTGTTGGGCAGGCTGTACTGCAGTTCGGTGATGTCATCCAGCCCCTGGATACTGAGGTCGTCGGCGGAAAAGGCGCTCACCGCAATCGGCACGTCCTGCAGGTTTTCCGTGCGCTTGCGCGCGGTGACGACCACCTCTTCCAGCACCAACGCCCCGCCCTGCTGGGCGATGGCCGGGGTAAGAGGCAGGGTGGCGAGGGATACAGCGAGGGCGAGTGGAGCCCTTACCGGCTTGCTATATCTGTACATAATGGCACCTTCGTTATGGTATTGGTCGACCAGTCTGGCCGGCGGGCTTGCGGCCATTTCAACGTTTGTTGAAAGTTACCGGGAAACATATTCAACACCTGTTGAATTGTCAAGCGAACATCATCGTAAAATCAGCAATCGCGTTCGGCTTGCGGCATTTTGTCCGCAGCGGTGACGCTACTGCGCATGGATTCGAAGGCCAGCCCCGCCAGCGCCAGGCCCAGCGAGATGAAAATACCCCAGGTGGCGGACACCGCCGGGTTGCTCACGTAGCCGCCGAGGTTCAGTACCAGATGGGTCAGCAGGGCCACCAGCGCCGCGCCGCCCACCAGCCACAGGGGCAGCTCCCGGCGCAGCAACACGCCGAACAGGATCGGCACCGTGGAGGCCGCCGCCAGGCCATAGACCCCCTTCTGGGCAAACAGGCCGATGATCGGCGGCGGGTTCCAGGCCAGCGCCGCGCCGATCACCCCCACCGCCACCAGCACCCAGCGCGACAGGACCAGGCCGTTCACGCGCTGGCCGCACAGGGGCTGCACGATGTCGTTCACCACCATCGCCGACAGCGCCACCAGGATGCCGTCGAGGGTGCTCATGCCCGCCGCCAGCAGGGTGAGGAAAATCAGCACCAGAACGTACTGCCCCGCCGGGCTGGTGGCGAACTCGTGGAGCAGGTATTGCGTCACCACCGTGTCCTGGGTGGGAATCTCCAGCCCCGCGAGGCGGGCGTAGAAGCCCAGCATCAGCATGAGGGTGAACAGGGTGCCCACTATCACCGTGGTACCGATGAACTTGCCGATGTCACGTTCGCTGCGCAGGTAGAGCACCTTGGTGAGAATGTGCGGTTGCAGCATCAGCGCGAAGGTCACCACGAAACCGGAGACAAACACCGAGAAAAAGCTGAAATAGAGGTTACTGGAGGGATTGAAAGGCGCGGCGTAATCGCTGCCGATGGTCTTGAGTGCCGCCAGCGGGGCGTCGCCAAAATACTGCCAGCCCTCGACAAACAGCCCGGCGGTGACCGCCATCATCATCAGTCCCTGCAGGGTATTGGTGTAGGCGTGGGCGTAGGTGCCCCCCATCAGCACGTAGGAAAACACGAACACCAGCACCAGCACGAGTGCGGTTTTCTGGTCCACCGGGAACAGCCCGCTGACCAGCAGGCTGCAACCCACCAGTATCAGCACCACAAAGGTGATGGACAGCAGGTTGATCACGGCGAAAAACAGGCTCAGGCCGCGATGGTGGTAGCGATGGTAGATCCACTGGGGAATGGTCAGCGCGCTGTGGGCCTCCCCCAGGCGCAGGAAGCCCCGGGTCAGTACCAGGAAAGCACTGAGAATGCCCAGCGAGCCGGCCACACCGTAGTGCAGGTAGGCCGACACGCCGTGCACATAGACGAAGCCGGGATTGATCACGAAGGTGGCGGTGGAGGCGATGGACGCCGCCAGGGTAATGCCGATCACATAGGGGCTCATGTCCTTGTTGCCGATGGCAAAGCCGCGCACGTCGCGGGTGCGGCGCATGCCAATCCAGGACAGGTAGAACACCAGTGCCACGTAGGCCAGGCTGACCAGGTACTTGAACAGTTCGGGGCTCATGGCAGGACAACTCCCAACACCGGTTTATATTTATCCGCGAAGGTGGATTCTGCCCCGGTGCCGGTCTTTATTCAACAAGCGTTGAAAAAAATTCTGTGCTATCGTCAGCGCACTTTCCACGACAAGACTTGTGCAAGAAAGCTGTGCGACAAGAAGAACGGCAATGAGCAG
>JBKDZQ010000203.1:0-7328 GCA_047971325.1 Parahaliea sp. | reverse complement strand
GTAAGGATTATTCCTTACTTTGTCAATCCCCTCCCCGACATCTCCGGTACGGTTCCGGCTTTGCATGGTCCTCTCCCGCCATCGCTGAAAGCACCGATCGTAGACACGGCACAGGCAGCCTTTCACAAACAACACGGAACCTTCCGCATCCTATTTCTGATAGCCCACTTTCGGGGCTTGGCCTATACCCGGGACTTACCAAGGGCCAAAGGGCCGCGAAGGGGCAAGGGAAGGGCGTCAAGGGGAAAGGCTCTACCCGAAAAAGGCCAAAAGACCAAAAGACCCCAGCCTAAACACACTGTTCGGGATTCCAGATGCTATCCTTGTTCCAACGCAAACACACCCACCGGATTCCCGCTGCTGGCCAAGCCCCTGGTACGGAAATGCCCAAAGGGCTGCTACGGCCCGCATCCGCCACGGCACTGCTCGCCACACCCCGCCGGCGAAAGCTGTTGGAGCACATCTGGCAGCTCACCGCAGTCTCCAGGCAACAACACGCCGCGCTCTACCAGAACCCACTGGAGCGTTACGCCCAGTGGGTGCAGGCATTTCCCGCCTCGGAAAGCCACCACCACGCTTACCCCGGCGGTATGCTGGATCACGGCCTCGAAGTCGTTGTCTATGCCTTGAAGCTGAGACAGTCCCACCTCTTGCCGCCGGGAGCCCCACCGGAAACCCAGGCTACCCAGGCCGATGCCTGGACTGCCAGCATCACCTACGCGGCGCTGCTGCACGATATCGGCAAGGTCGCCGTTGACCTGCACGTCGAGTACCGGGACGGGGCGGTGTGGCATCCCTGGCACGGCCCCCTGTCCGCCCCCTACCGCTTCCGCTATCACCCGAACCGCGCATACCGCCTGCACAGCGCCGCCTCCGGCCTCCTGTACACCCACCTGCTCAGCCGTGACATCCTCGACTGGCTGTGCACCTACCCGGAACTGTGGTCCTCGCTGCTCTATATGCTGGCAGGCCAATTCGAACACGCCGGGATACTGGGTGAACTGGTCACCAAAGCCGACCAGGCATCGGTTGCTCAGGCCCTTGGCGGCAACCCCACCAAAGCCCTGGCCATGCCCAAGCAGGCTTTGCAACGCAAACTGCTGGAAGGATTGCGCTATCTGGTCAGGGAAGCCTTCAAACTCAACCAGCCCCAGGCCTCGGACGGCTGGCTGACCCAGGAGGCTCTGTGGTTGGTGAGCAAAACCGTCTCCGACAAGCTGCGGGCACACCTGTTGTCTCAGGGACTGGAAGGGATTCCGGAAAAAAATACCGTGCTGTTCGACGTGCTGCAGGACCACGGCATTATCCAGGCCAATGACGAAGGCACAGCCATCTGGCGGGCCACCGTCACTGGCGACAATGGTTGGACCAACACTTTCACCTTCCTGAAACTGTCACCCTCACTGATCTGGGAAAGGGGTGACAGGCCGGCACCGTTTAGCGGCACCGTGCAGATTGAACAGCAGACTCAGAACGACACACATGCCGAAGCGTCACCAGAGACAACGCCAGGCCAAGTGGCCACCCAGCCCAGGAATCGTGATGCGCCGTCCGAAGAGGCGCAACCCGATGAGATCGACGCAGTAATAGGCCTATTGTCCAGCCCCCAGCGCGATGAGCCAGGGGGTGAAGCCCGTGAAGGAGCCGCGCCCGAACCTGAAGCCCCCGATACAGGCGTACCAGCGTCCCTCTCCCCGGGCCCAACAGCAACAGATTCAGCGATCACCCCGTCACCACCGGAACCGTCAGGAGAGCAATTCATTGAATGGCTGAAAGCCAGTATCCTGAGCCGAAAACTGATCATCAATGATGCCAGAGCCCTGGTACACACCGCCGAGGATACGCTATGCCTGATCAGCCCGGGGATATTCCAGCGCTATGCACAGGAGCATCTGGAGATCTCTGCCCTTGCCAAACAGGATCAACTCAAAGACTGGCAGTGGGTTCAAAAGCGCTTCGAGCGCCTGCAACTGCACCGCAAACAAGCGAATGGCCTGAATATCTGGATGTTCCATGTCATTGGCCCGCGCAAGACGAGAAAAGTGCATGGTTACCTGATGCAGGAGCCCGGCCACATGCTCGCCGACTTACCACCCAACAATCCCTATTTGAGCCTTCATTCAGGTGGTTGAATCAAATCAACGTCAAACTCAGAAGTGCCTGCTCCAGCCACAGCCCTTGCGCTTGCTCTTAATACCCAAATTTTTGGTGGCATCTTGCTTGAGCAGATTCAGGGCGATTTGGCGAGCCGTCGCGAGGTTCTCGGCGGCATAGCCCTTTCAAGCCCGGAAATGATCTTCAGAAAAGGCAACATCAAGCATCCAGTGCAGCTGGCCTGGCACAGGCGTGAGTTTGGCGCGCAAGGGTGGCCGATCTGGAGGCCAGCCCCGGCGGCGCCGAGGCGGAAAAATTCGCCGGCTTTCGCACCGCCGGTATCAACCGCCTGTCGCTGGGCATATAGTCCTTTCACGACGAACAGCTGCGCGTCCTCAACGCCGTGCGCACCGCGGGTTTCGAGCGCTTCAATATCAACCTGATGCACGGCCTGCCGGGCCGCCGCGCACAGGGCCAGAACACACAGACTCGGAGCACGCAGGCTCAGAGTGCACAGGCCTCCAGCGAGGATTTGCGCATCGCTCTGCGCTATCAGCCGCCCTACCTGAGCTGGTACCAGCTCACCATCGAGCCCAACACCGTATTCCACAAGCGGCCGCCAGTGCTGCCGGTGGAAGACTCGCTGGCCGACTTCCAGCAGGGCGGGGAGACCCTGTTGCACGGCGGCGGACTGCTGCAGTATGAAGTCGCGGCCGGGCGGCGAATGTCGCCACAATCTGAATTACTGGGCCTTTGGCGACTACCTCGCTATCGGCGCTGGCGCCCACGGCAAGGCCACCCACGCCGAGGGGCGCATCGAGCGCTACGCCAATCGCAGCTAGCCGGGGGATTACATGGCCTCCTCCGCCGGCGACTTCGAGGCCAGCCAGCGCTGGCTGGCTGCAGACGAGTTGTGTCGGAGGAGTACATGCTGAATGCCCTGCGCCTAGCCGGCAGCGCACCACTGGCCGCGTTTAGCGAACGCACGGGATTGCCGCTGCCGGTAATCCAGCCGAGGCTGGATGAGCTGGGTGAACGCGCTCTGCAGGAAGTGCGGGATGGAAAGCTGCGGTGTACGGCGACCGCTTGGCGTTTTCTGGACACGGTGGCGGGAGAATTTTTCTGAAAGGCTCCGTGCCGATCGGCCGCTGACCTCACATAGCGCCCTGCCTCCTCATCAACCGGAGCGGACTGTAAGTCATAACGACTTCTCCCCGCTGGTTGAGCACCTGATTGCGGGTACGGACCATCCCCTTGCCGGGTTTGGAGCTGGCCCGATGCTCGATCACCTCGCAATGTACCTGGATGCTGTCGCCCACCAAGGTCGGCCCGTGGACATTCATCTCCGCGTGGAGAAAGGCAAGGCCACCAGCTTGCAGGGATGGACCAAGCAGACCTTCGGCAAAGGTATAGACCAAGCCACCCGGCACCACTCTGCCGGGAATGCTCATCGTCGCCCGCGCATCCGGATCGGCCAGGGTGAACAACTCTTCGTGCAGCCAGGTCAGGTTGACGAAGGCCACCAGATCCGCTTCGGTCACCGTTCGCCGGGTGGTGCGAAACCGCATTCCTGGTGACAACTGTTCCCAATAGATCTCCGGCTTCAGGGACAAAAAACCGTTTTTTACCTCCGTCATGCAAAACCTCCTGTCTTTAGTACGACTTTGGCAGGCCAAGCACCTTTTCCGCAATAAAGCACAGAATGAGCTGGGGGCTAACCGGCGCGATGCGCGGAATGAAGGATTCCCGCAGGTAGCGCTCCACGTGGTATTCCCTGGCATAGCCATAGCCACCGAGGGTCATCACCGCCGTCTGGCAGGACTTGTAGCCGGCCTCCCCCGCAAGATACTTGGCCGCCCCCGCCTCGGCACCGCAGTTTTCGTTGCGATCAAATTTGGCCGCCGCGAGGAAGGTCATCAGATCGGCCGCTGCGAGTTCCATCCAGCATTCCGCCAAGGGGTGCTGAACACCCTGGTTGAGGCCGATGGGACGGTTGAATACCTCCCGCTCTTTGGCATAATACACCGCCCGAGACAGGGCCGCACGACCGAGACCCACCGCCTAGCCGGCAACCAGGATGCGCTCGGCATTCATCCCGTGAAGTATGTAATGGAAGCCCTTGCCTTCCTCGCCTATCCGGTCCGCCACCGGTACCCGCAGGCCATCGATACACACCGGGTTGGTATCGATGGCCTTTCGGCCCATCTTGTCGATTTCATGGACCTCGAAGAAGCGCCGGTCAAAGTCAGTGTAGAAAAGGCTTAGGCCCTCGGTTTTTTTGCCGACTTCCTCCAGCGGCGTCGTGCGCGCCAGAATCAGCATCTTTTCCGCAATGCTGGCGGTCGAGATAAAGGTCTTGGTACCGTGGATGACGTAGTGATCTCCCGCGCGCACCGCCCGGGTCTGGAGCTGGGTGGTATTCAACCCGGTATTGGGCTCGGTGACCACGAAACAGGTTCTATCTCGCCCGGCGATCAACGGCGGCAACATGCGTTGTTTCTGTTCTTCAGTGCCAAATACCACCACCGGGTTGAGACCAAAGATGTTCATATGCACCGCGGACGCACCGCTCATGCCGGCGCCGGATTCAGCGATGGCCTGCATCATTACTGTGGCTTCGGTAATGCCCAGGCCAGAACCGCCGTAGGCCTCGGGGATGCAGATGCCCAGCCAGCCATCGCGGGCCAAAGCCTGGTGAAAGTCAGCGGGAAAGCCGCCCTCGCCATCCTTTTTCAGCCAGTAATCCGCATCAAAACCCCGGCAGACCGAGAGGATGGCCTCGCGCAGCTGAAGCTGGTCCGCAGTTAAATCAAAAGTCATTCGGAAAACCCTTTCGGCCAGATAAGTCGCACCAACTCGCCGTCTTGACGCAGCGCGTGACAGGTGCCGATGGCCCGCGGGCGCCTCCCCTTGTTGTCCCTTGCAGCAACGGAGTGCCCGCTTTTTACCCGGCTGTGGGCATAGATCGTCTGCATGGCGGCGGCGGCCATGCGCTCCACCAGCTCGGTGAGGTGGGTGCAGCCACGCACGTCGCCGACAGCCTCCTTTACGCGCCTTTTGAAACCAGGGCCGATACCCAATCCGCTGAGTTTCGCATAGTCAGGTGCCACCGCCGGGCAATAGGGTGTCGGTCCGCTGTCTATGACTGCTTCGACATTGCGAATGATCCTGTCCGTGCCAATGGTCATCAGCAGACGCATGGCATGAATGTCGCCGCCCTTGCCGACTGTATGGAACGGCAGTGTGGTGCCGATTTCGGAAATATCCCTGAGGCTGCCCTCGATATCAATCAGGCCGTCGTCACGCAAATAGCCCCTACAGATAATTTCCCGGCTATGTACGAGCTGTCTACCAACGGGTTCGGATAGCGCTGATTTCATCATTGTCCTGCCTCGACTGCCGTATCCCGCAACACATTCCCACCGCCGTGACAGGGCACGGCTAGAAACCACCGCGCCCGCCGCCACAGATAATGGTCTGCCCGGTGACATAGCTGGACTCGGGAATACAGAACATATATACGGCACCGGCTGCCTCCTCGGGCTTGCCCGGTCGTCCAAGGGCGATCTCTCGACCGGCCTGCGCTATGCGATCCGGATGCACACCCACCCTGATATCGCGTCCCTCCACCTTGACGGTTTTTTCCTCGGTGGTGGGCTGGGTAAGGCGTGTCTCGATAAAGCCGTAGGCAACACAGTTGACATTGACTTTCATGCGTCCCCACTCCTTGGCCATGGTCTTGGTCATCCCCATCAGGCCCGCTTTGGCAGAGGAGTAGTTCACCTGGCCCGCATTGCCCTGGGTCCCGGATATCGAGGAAATATTGACCACCTTGCGGAACACCTCCTTACCTTCTGCCGCCTCGGCCTTGCTGACTTCACGGAAATAGGGATAGGCGGCGCGCAGGATCCTGAAGGGCGCCTTCAGGTGACAGTCCAGAATCGCATCCCACTGCTCGTCGCTCATCTTCTGGATGACGTTATCCCAAGTAAAGCCGGCGTTATTGACGATGATATCGATGCGGCCGAAGGTATCGAGGGCCGCCTTGACGATCCTTTCGCCAAAATCCACTGCCGCCACGTTACCGACGCAGACAACCGCGTCGCTGCCCAAGGCGCGCACTTCCGCGACAACTTCGTCGGCCGGCTGCTGATCGAGATCATTTATCACCACCCTGGCGCCCTTCTCGGCGAATTTCAATGCGATACAGCGTCCGATGCCGCGTCCGGAACCGGTCACAATAGCTACCTGGTCTTGCAGGGGCTTGGTCATGTCGTATCTCCGTCTGGTATACCGATAGGGAATTCAAATGCATTGTCTTACGGCCGCATGGCCTGGCGGGCCGCCGGCCAGAACCGATCGCTGGATAGCAATAAGGCTTGACTCGATATCCTTCATGCGAAATCCCGGCCAGAGACAGCGCCTCAGTGTCTGCCATAAAGGGTAACGACGCAGGCCCCGCCCAACCCGAGGTTGTGTTGCAGCGCGAGTGTCACACCGTCGACCTGACGCTGGTCCGCCGTGCCCCGCAATTGTTGGGTCAGCTCATAGCACTGGGCCAGGCCGGTGGCCCCCAACGGGTGCCCCTTGCACAACAGCCCCCCGGAGGGGTTGGTCACCACTCGACCGCCATAGGTATTCTCACCATCGACGACAAATTTCTCAGCGCCACCAAGTTCGCACAAACCCAGCGCTTCGTAGGTCAGCAACTCGTTGTGGGCAAAACAGTCGTGCAGCTCGACCACACGCATATCCTCGGGGCCGAAACCGGATTGCTCGTAGACCTGGCGAGCCGCCGCCTGCGTCATGTAAAAACCGACAAAACCCGTCAGGGTCGGCGGGTCGAACGATGCCACCGGGTCAGTGACCATCGCCTGGGCAAGAATGGCGACATCGCTGCGCAGATTGTGCCGCGCCGCAAAACGGGACGAACAAACAATGGCCGCCGCTGCGCCACAGGTGGGCGGGCAGGCCATCATGCGCGTCATGACACCCGGCCACATGGGCTGGTCATTCATGACCTCTTCCGTCGTTACCTGCTTCTTGAACAGCGCCAGCGGGTTGTTGGCGGCGTGACGGCTGGCCTTGGCGCGAATGGCGGCAAAGGTCTCCATTTTGGTGCCGTATTGCCGCATGTGCTCGCGACCGGCGCCGCCAAAAGTACGCAGGTTGACGGGGATATCACCGGCATCTTCGCTCAGCTCCCGCCCAATAGGCAGGAAGCGTTCCCGCGT
>JBKDZQ010000202.1:0-4080 GCA_047971325.1 Parahaliea sp. | reverse complement strand
CGGGCCGGCGAAAGCAGGCAAAGCAGCAAAAATGCGCGGGATGCTGCCAGGAAAATCCCGACGGTGATGCCGGGCACGCGGTGGGTGTCGAAAAGCCGCATCAGCAGACCCGGCGCTACCAGCGCATGGCTCGCAGCTCTTCGGCCAGCGCCAGTAATTCGGCCACTCCGTCCGCGGCATCCAGTTCGGCGGAATCGGGCATATCCAGCACCTGTACCAGTCTCAGCCGAGAGGGTGACAGGCTGCCTCGCGCCTGGACCACATCCCAGCGCATTTGCGCCAGCAACCAGAATTCCGCCGGGTAGGCGCCCTCCGTCAACTGCTCGAACAACAGCGCCATCTTGGGGGTAATGCTGCGCTTGCCCTTGACCAGTTCGTTGACGGGCTGGGGCTGGTTGAAACCCAGGTAGCGGGCCAGTTGCGACTGGGAAAGCTCCCCCGGCGCCAGCACCAGCGGCCCCAGCAGCGCGCCGGGATGGCGTGCCAGACTATTCACGGCCACCCTCTCTGGCGGCCGGACGACTCTCCAGCAGGTGCCGGTAACCGCCGATGAAGGAGGCCAGATCGGTGGCGCTGTGGGGCATCCACACCACGTTGTCATTCTTGGCCATGGCGTCCAGGGTTTGCATGTAACGAATACCCACCAGATAGTCCGCGAAGTCCTCCTGCATGACTTCCTTCACCAGCTGCAGTTTGCGCTGCTCCGCCTGGGCCAGGCGCTCGATGGCCACCGCCTCGCCCTCGGCCTCCAGCACAAAGGCCTTCTGCTCGCCTTCCGCGGTGGCGATGCGCGCATCGCGCTCACCCTCGGCGCGCAGCACTTCCGCGCGTTTGAAGCCCTCCGCCTCGGTCACCCGGGCGCGGCGTTCGCGCTCGGCCTTCATCTGCTGCTCCATGGCGGAGAGCACGTCGGCGGGGGGAATGATGTCCTGCACCTCCACCCGGTTGACCTTGATTCCCCAGGACTGGGCGGCGGAACCGATGGTTTCCACCAGGCTGGCGTTGATTTTCTCCCGCGAGGTGAGCGTATCATCCAGGTCCATTTCACCGATCACATTGCGCAGGGTGGTCTGGGTCAGGGTTTCCAGGGCAATCGGCAGGTTCTCGATTTCGTACACCGCGTCGCGGGCCACGGTAATCTGGAAATACACCACCGCATCCACCTGGATACCCACGTTGTCACGGGTAATCACCGACTGCGAGGGAAAATCGTAGACCTGCTCGCGCAGATCGAGGTTGGTGATGGTGGTGACCATGAAGTACTTTTCACCGCCCTCCTTCACCGTGCGCCGCCAGGGAATCTGCCGCGGCTTGTCCACCACCGGGATGATGATGTTCAGGCCCGGCTCAAGGGTCTTGTGATAGCGCCCGAGGCGCTCGATCATCATCACCGACTGCTCCGGCACAATGCGAATACCCTTCACCAGCAGTGTCATCACAAACACTGCAAAAACACCCAGAACCATCATGGCTGCCGAGGTCATACGAACTCCCTAGCGCAACAGGCGCTTGACAATAAGAGTGGAGGTACCGACGCCGACGACCTCGGCGGTATCGCCTTCCATCAGGTCATCGTCGCTTTCCAGTGTCCAGCGCGAATCGCGAAAGACCGTGTAGTAATTGCCGCCGACATCCGGGCTGTCCATCACCCTCACCTGCTTGCCGATCATGCCCTGAACCCCGAAGCGCGACGGCTGGTCTTTCATGAACGTGCGCAGCGCCAGCGGCCGGATACCGGCAAAAAACACCAGGACGCCTATCGAGTAGGCCAGCAGGGCCCAGCCCAGGCCGCCGCCGAAGTACTGGCCGAGGGCGGCGCAGGCCGCGCCAAAACCGAGTCCGGCGAGAACAAAACCGGGAACGAAGATCTCCGCGGTGAGCAGCAGCACCGCGGCCATCATCCACAGGTGCCAGGGATTGAGTCCAAACACTGTAATACACGCAACATCCTTACATGTGCAATATGCATAAATAATAAGGAATCCAGCCTGCAAGTCAACAGGCTTGCAAGGCGTCAGTGCTGCCTGGCTAGGCGCCCCAACCGGCGCCGGGAAACCGGGTGAAATAATCCACACCCGAGCGAATCGCGGGGCTGCGGCCGCACGACCCGCACTATAGTTGAATCAGGACTATCGGGAATTATTACCTTGCCCGGGCCCTGGTGTTGGGGAAGAATCACCCTCAATAAGCACGGGGGAAACCGGCCATTGTATTTCGGGATACCTTCATCCAGCCCCGCCTCCGCGCGCCGAACCAGCCTGTACTCACGGTGGCTGCCGTTGTTATTGGCCCTGGCCGCGAATACCGCGGCACGGGGAGAAAGTGCGGTGGACGGGGAGGCACAGAACTGCCTGCAACCACCATCCCTGACCAAGACCGACAAATTCAACTTCCGCTACCCCCCCGAACAGGAAGCCCTCACCCGCTCGCTGGGCGAGGACCTGATCATTGGCCAGATCACCGTGACCCGCTACAACGTATTCAACATGGATGATCCGCAGGAGGTCAACTGGCTCTACCGGCTGGCCAACCGCCTCAATGTCGTCAGCTGGGAATCGGTGGTACGCAGCCAGTTGCTGATCACTGAGGGCGCCCTCTTCAACCCCACGCAGCTGGCCGAGTCGGAGCGGCTACTGCGGGAGCTCCCCTTTCTGTACGACGCCCGCGTGGTTCCCTCCCGGGTATGCGGCAAGGTGGTGGACGTGGAAGTGGTCACCCGTGATATCTGGACCCTGAACCCGACCCTGAGCCTGTCGCGCAGCGGTGGCGACAACAGTTCCGCCTTCGGCATCACCGATTCCAATGTACTCGGTTCCGGCAAGGAGATGGGGCTGCTGTACGAGGATGACCCCGACCGCAGCGGCGTGCTGCTGTTCTATCGCGACCCGGCGGTACTCAAGTCACGCTGGCGTCTGCAGGCGCTGTACAGCGACAACAGCGACGGCTATTTTCGCAACCTGGGGGTGGAACGGCCCTTCTTCTCGCTCTATGAAAACTGGTCGGTCAGCGCCCAGGGTTCCCAGGAGAAACTGGAGCAGGCAACCTGGTTTCGCAGCGACGAAGTAACCGAGTTCTACCAGACCTCCGACCGTCTCAACGTCTACGGCGCCCTGGCCGTGAACCCCGAGGAAGGCCACCGCATCAGCCGCTGGCGGGCGGGATTCCACTATGAGACCAACGAATTCAGCTACAGTGACTCCCGGCTCCGCCCCGATGAACTGCCCGAGGACCGCGACTACGCCTTTCCCTACATTGGCTACGAATCCATCGAGGACAGCTACCTCAAAGTCCACAATATGAATTACATCGGCCGTACCGAGGACTTCTATACCGGCGAGCGCTACCAGTGGAACCTGGGCTGGTCCAGCGAGTCGCTGGGAGCCACCAGGGATTTGCTGGCCTTTGAAGGCACTTACGAAAATACCCTGTGGGCGCGCGACGACAGCCTGTGGCGCGTGCACGGCAGAACATCAGGCTATATGGATGCCAACGAGGGCAATTTCGAGAACCTCTGGCTCACACTCTCCAGCACCTATTTCCTGCGCCACCACCACAAGTGGACCTTCTACGCCAATACCCGTATCGATTACACCGACGGACTGACCACCGACAAACAGGTTCTGCTTGGCGGCGATACCGGGCTGCGCGGCTACGACCGCAACTACCAGGTGGGCGACCGGAGCGTCATCGTCAACCTGGAGCAACGCTACTACTCGGACCTGCACCCCTTCCGGCTGTTCCGGGTCGGCGCCGCAGCCTTCCTGGACATTGGCAGGGCCTGGTACGACGGCGGGGACAACGGCGACAATGACGGTGTGCTGGCGGACGTCGGCTTTGGCCTGCGGCTGAATTCCAGTCGCGCCAACAAGCAGCGGGTGATTCACATCGACCTGGCCTTCCCGCTGGCCAGCGACGACGACGTGGACAGCGTGCAGTTGCTGCTCAAGGTCAGGGAGCAGTTTTAGGCGCTTTTGCATAAAGTCGCGTTGGTGCGAGGTCGCTGCCCCTGTCTCCGGGTTGCGAGACCGGATGCCGCATGGAGGCGGCCTGCGAGCCCCCCGGGAGGGGTCAGCGGCGTGT